>VBDA01000132.1:0-4873 GCA_005883655.1 Betaproteobacteria bacterium
GAAGTCGTCGCCGCGATGGCGAAGCTCAAGGCCTCGGGGCACGCCTGTCCGTTCACGACCGCCTGGCAGACATGGACACAGCTCGAAAGCTTCTCGGCCTGGCACAACGTGCCCTTTCTTACCAAGGACAACGGCTTCTCCGGGTCGGACGCCAAGCTCGTGTTCAACGGCGCGGTGCAGACGCGCCACATCGAGAATATGCAAGACTGGATCAAGAAAGGGTATTTTGTCTACGGCGGGCGCAAGAACGAGCCGGAAGCCAAGTTCTACAGCGGCGAGTGCGCAATGATGACCACATCGTCGGCGGCCTACGGCACGATCAAGCAGAACGCCAAATTCAAGTTCGCGGAATCGACGCTTCCGTACTACGCCGATGTGACTGGCGCGCCGCAGAACACGATCATCGGCGGCGCGAGCCTGTGGGTTATGGGCGGCAAGAAAAAGGACGAGTACAAGGCCGTGGCCAAGTTCCTGACCTTTCTTTCGCAGCCGGACGTGCAGGCGGAGTTTTCGCAGGCGACGGGGTACCTGCCGATCACAATGGCCGCGTACGAGCTCACGAAGAAGTCCGGCTTCTACGAAAAGAACCCGGGGACCAACGTGGCGGTCGAGCAGATGATCGTCAAAACGACCGCCAATTCGCGTGGAGTCCGCGCCGGTAACTTTCCGCAAATCCGCGACGTCATGGACGAGGAGCTCGAGGCTGTCTGGGCGGGCAAGAAGACGGCCAAGCAGGGCCTGGACGACGCGACCAAGCGCGGCAATGAGATCATCGAGCGCTTCAACAAGGCAAACAAGGGCTAATCAGTCACGGCAGTGCCGACAGAATAGGCGAGGACTCCGAGGCACCGTCAATGGAAAAACGCGCCCGCTTCGAATCGCGCTGGCTGCCCTATGCGCTGATCGCGCCGCAGATGGCGATCACGCTCGTCTTCTTTTTTCTGCCCGCCGCGCAATGCCTCTATCAATCTCTGTTCGTGCAGGACGCGTTCGGCAACGCCACGCAGTTCGTATGGTTCGAGAACTTCCAGGACCTGTTCCGCAACGACGAATATCTCGCGTCGTTCAGGGTGACAGCGGTGTTCTCGTTTCTCGTCGCCATACTGGGGCGGTCGATTTCGCTCCTGCTGGCCACGCTCGCCGACCGTGTGATTCGAAACGCGACGATCTACAAGACGCTGTTGATCTGGCCCTACGCAGTCGCGCCGGCCGTCGCCGCGGTGCTCTGGCTGTTCCTGTTCAACCCGACGCTCGGCATCGTCGCCCATTGGCTGACGAGCTTCGGCATTCCGTGGGATCCGCTGCTCAACGGCACCCATGCATTGATCATGGTCGTGGTCGCGGCGATCTGGAAGCAGATCAGCTACAACTTCCTCTTCTTCCTCGCCGGTCTCCAGTCGATTCCGAAGTCGCTGATCGAGGCCGCTGCGATCGACGGGGCGGGTCCGGTCAAGCGCTTCGTGACCATCGTGTTCCCGCTGCTGTCGCCGACGACGTTTTTCCTGCTCGTCGTCAACATCATCTACGCATTCATCGAGACGTTCGCCATCATCGATGCCGCGACTGGCGGCGGCCCGGGACAGGCGACGCAGATCCTCGTCTACAAGGTTTACGCCGACGGCTTCAAGGGCCTCGACCTCGGTAGCTCCTACGCTCAGTCGGTGGTGCTGATGGTCATCCTAATCACCCTCACCGTCGTGCAGTTCCGTTATGTCGAGCGCAAGGTTCAGTATTAGCCATGATCGAAAACCGTCCGATCCTCACGTTTGTTTCACACCTGATTCTGATCATCGGCGTGGCGATCGTGGCGCTGCCGGTCTATGTCACGTTCGTCGCGTCGTCGCTTCAGGCGGACGAGGTGCTGCAATCGCCGATGCCGATGCTGCCGGGGTCGCACCTGATCGAGAATTATACGAAGGTGCTGTCGCAGGGCGCGTCGACCAATGTGACGACTGCGCCCGTCGGTCGAATGATGTTCAACAGCCTGGTGTCGGCGCTGGTCATTGCCATCGGTAAGATCGCCATCTCGCTGCTGTCGGCATTCGCGATCGTTTACTTCCGCTTCCGGTTTCGCGCATTGGCGTTTTGGATGATCTTCGTCACGCTCATGCTGCCGGTCGAGGTGCGGATCCTGCCGACCTTCAAGGTCGTCTCCGACCTGCATATGCTGGACACCTATGCCGGGCTTACGATACCGCTGATCGCGTCGGCGACCGCAACCTTCCTGTTCCGGCAGTTCTTTTTGACCATCCCCGACGAACTGGCCGAGGCAGCGCGCATTGACGGCGCCGGCCCGATGCGTTTTTTCTGGGACGTGGTGGTGCCGCTGTCGAGGCCGAGTATCGCCGCGCTGTTCCTGATCCTGTTCATCTTCGGTTGGAACCAGTACTTGTGGCCGCTGTTGGTGACCACCGACGAATCGATGTACACCACGGTCATCGGCATCAAACGGATGATCGCGGGCGGCGAAGCCGCAACTGAATGGAATCTCGTCATGGCCACTGCCATGCTCGCGATGCTGCCCCCGGCGCTCCTGGTGCTGTTGACGCAGAAGTGGTTCGTCAAGGGCCTGGTCGATACCGAGAAGTGACACGGGGCAAAAGCAAGAAAAGACAATATGGCCAAAGTCCAGCTTCGCGACGTTCGCAAGAGCTATATCGCCGACGAGGTGATCCACGGCGTGTCGATCGACGTCGTCGACGGCGAGTTCATCGTCATCGTGGGTCCTTCCGGATGCGGCAAGTCCACCTTGCTGCGCATGGTCGCCGGCCTCGAGGCGATCACCGCCGGCGAAATCGTGATCGGCGACCGCATCGTCAATGCGCTCGAGCCGAAGGATCGCGACATCGCCATGGTGTTTCAGAATTACGCGCTCTACCCGCACATGAGCGTGTACGACAACATGGCTTATGGGTTGAAGATCCGCGGTCTCGCGAAATCCGAGATCGAGGCGCGGGTGAAGCGCGCCGCGGGAATACTCGAGCTCGCGCCCCTGCTCGAGCGCAAGCCCAGGCAGCTCTCGGGCGGACAGCGGCAGCGGGTCGCCATGGGCCGCGCGATCGTGCGCGAGCCGGCGGTGTTTCTGTTCGACGAGCCGCTGTCGAACCTCGACGCGAAGCTTCGCGTTCAGATGCGCTTCGAGATCCAGAAGCTTCATCGCCGCCTGGGAACGACCAGCATGTACGTGACTCACGACCAGGTCGAGGCGATGACGCTGGCGCAACGCATGATCGTGATGAACGCGGGCCGGGCGGAGCAGATTGGCACGCCCATGGAAGTCTACGAGAATCCGGCCACCGTCTTCGTCGCCGGATTCATCGGCTCGCCGGCAATGAATTTCCTCGAAGGTAAGAGCGACGGCAACGGCCGCGTGGCGCTCGATGGCGGTGGCAGCGTGCCCATCGCCGCGAAGCTTGCGGCGGGACGCGAGCTCACCGTCGGGATCCGACCCGAGCATCTGACGCCGTGCAAACCGAGCGAAGCGAATCTGGTCGGCAGCGTCGAAGTGGTCGAAGCTCTCGGCGCGGATACGCTCGTCCACGTCTCGGTCGCCGGACGTACCGCTATTGCGCGACTCCCCAACGGGACCTCGGCGGAAATCGGTGAGCCTATCGCGCTCGCCGCAACGCGCGATCGCATCTACCTTTTCGACGCGGGGACCGGCGCGCGGGTTGTTGCCTAAAGGCGGCTTCATGACCGCCTGGCCCTACCCGCGCTACATCGCGCATCGCGGCGCCGGAAAGCTTGCGCCGGAGAATACCCTTGCCGCCATGCGCGCAGGCTATGCACTCGGCTACCGTATGGTCGAATTCGACGTGAAGCTATCGGGGGACGGTGTGCCCTTCCTCCTCCACGACGACACGCTGGACAGGACCACCTCGGGCCACGGGCGCGCCGACGCCCTGACCTGGGCGGAGCTCTCGAAGCTCGATGCCGGACGCTGGCATTCGCCCGCGTTCGCCGGCGAACCCTTGCCGATGCTCGAACAGGTCGCACGCTGGGCGATCGCCAACGACGTCGCGTGCAATATCGAGATCAAGCCGATGCCGGGCTGCGAACGCGCGACCGGCGCCGCCGTCACGCTCGACGCGCTCTCGCTGTGGCGAGGGTCGCGCGTTCAGCCGCTGCTGTCGTCGTTTTCGGAAGCAGCGCTCGCCGCCGCGAGAGGGGCCGTCCCCGAGCTGCCACGCGCAATGCTCTATGAGCACATTCCCGCGGATTGGAAGGAGCGCCTTTCACGGCTGGAGTGCGTCGCGCTCGACACCGATTACCGCGAGCTCACCGGCTCGCGGCGTGGAACGTCGATGGCATCATCACCGACGCGATCGATATCGTTAGGCCCGAGTAGACGCGCCTGGCCTGACGATTGTCATATCGGTCGGGCCGGGACGCCGGCGACCTTTGCATTTGGCTCGATGTCGCCAATGACACAGGCGCCCGCTCCGATGATGGCATCATCACCGATGACTATGGGCCGGCCACGCGCACCATTTTTGACTACCGCTGCTGTACCGAGAGAGACCCGACGCCCGAGGGTCACCCATCCGGCAAGGTGAACACCTGGGGACAAGGTAGTGAAATCGCCGATGCTCGTGTCGTGCGAGATGGTGCAGTCGATGTTAACGGCCACATGTCGACCGAGCGCGATGTTGGTTGTCACGATGCTGCCGGCGCAAATGATCGTGCCCTCTCCCAGAGTCACCCACCGTGAAACTTCCACGCGCGGATGCACCAATGACGCAAAGGTGAGGCCTACCGCGGCGCATTTCTGCACACATCGCTCTCTGAGAACCGAGTCGCCGATTGCGATCACGGTGGGCGTACCGGGATAACGCTCGGCGAATTCCCTCAGCTGCAAGATGGGGATGCCATT
>VBDA01000132.1:4880-6100 GCA_005883655.1 Betaproteobacteria bacterium
GGACGCCCTCTGGCGGCGTTTCTTCGTCGATCACGAACGCTAGCTTTACTTCTTCGCCCCAGCACTGTTGCGCGAGCCACGCCACCTCGCGACCCGAGCCTCCAGCACCAAAGATGGCGAGTCGATTCTCTTTCGCCAACGGTGAACAAAGATCGCTACGCATGCTGTTTCGGCGTTGGGTCTGACTGCTTCACGAGTGCAGGCTTGGTCTCGCCGAGCAGCTTCAGCACTGCGACGATATCCTCGGTAGAGCTAATTGTCTTTTTCAGTAGCAATGGAAAAACTCTTCATTCATGCTGGGCCGACGCGTCGTCGAATTGTCGACCTTGCAAAATTGAAGCTGGCACTTAAGCACCCTGCGCACCTTTGTGCGAGCCTGCGCTGGATTTGCCGGCCTGTCCCATTGAGTATACTTGGCGCCAATCCATGAGGAACGGGAAATGGTTTCAGAGCCGTCCACGGCTTCGAACGGAGGTGAGGCAACCGAGCTCATGCAGCGAGCGCTCACCTTTCACAAGGAGGGAACCCTCGACGAGGCCGCGCGCCTCTACCAGACGATCCTGGGGATGGATGCGGGCCATTTCGAGGCGCGGCACATGCTCGGCGCCGTCATGCTTCAGAGAGGACAGTTCGATGAAGCAATTGTTCTGATTTCAGGAGCTCTGCAGACCCGCCCGGATTCCTTCCATGCGCTTTGCGATGCGGGATTCGCGTTTCTGCTCGCGCACCGGATGGACGAAGCAGTCCAGCATTACGGCAAGGCGCTTGCAATCCAGTCCGATGATATCGATGCGCGCTTTCAGCGTGGCAACGCCTTGGCGGCGCTGGGCCGATTCGACGAGGCACTCACAGACTACGATAGGTCGATTGCCCTCAAGCCCGATTTTGCCGACGCGCTAGCGAATCGCGGCAAGGCCGCCCTTGCGCTGAATCGTGTCGACGAGGCGATCGCGAACCTTGAACGGGCGCTCGTAATAAGGCCGGATTTCGTAGAGGCGCTCCATGACCTTGGACGCGCGTTGGCATCTCAGCAGCGCTATGACGAGGCAATCGTCTGCTTTGACGGCGTGTTGACGTCGCGTCCGAATAGCTATGACGCGCTCAATGCTCGTGGCAACGCATTCCGAGCCATGGGTCAGCACGACGCGGCGATTGCGTCGTATGACGCGGCAATTCTGATGAGCCCCGAGGACCCTGCTCTGTACTACAACCGCGGAGCC
>VBDA01000133.1 GCA_005883655.1 Betaproteobacteria bacterium
CGCCTTGCGAAAGCGCGACAGCGTGTGCGCCACCGTGGGTTCGCCTTGCTCGATCGCGACCACGCCGGCGCGCTGCACGAAAACCGGCGAGCACGAGGTGTTGTATTCGATCAGCTTGCCCAGATCGGCCATCAGCGCAGGCGGCGCGACGATCCATCCCAGGCGAAATCCCGTCATCAGCCATGCCTTGGAAAAACTGTTGGTGCTGACCAGGCGATCGTCCGCGTCGGCAATGTCGAGAAACGAAGGCGCGCACGCGCTGGCCTCGCCACTGGCATAGTACAAGCGCTCGTAGACATCGTCGGCGATGATCCAGATGCCGTGCTTGCGGCAATGCTCGAGGATGGTCCGCTGCTCGGCGGCGCTCAAGGTCCAGCCGGTCGGATTGTTGGGCGAGTTGATCACGACGGCACATGTGCCGGGTGTTAGCGTATCGAGCAATCGATCGACATCGAGCGTCCAGCCGCCGCGGCCGAATCGCAGCGCAACCCGCGTCACGTCCGCGCCGAGGATCTTCGGAATCTCGGTCAGATTCGGCCATAGCGGCGTGACGCAGACCACGCGGTCGCCGGGGTTCACCAACGCCTCGGTAGCGAGCATGAGCGCGGACATGCCCGACGCGGTCACCGCGATCCGGCCGGTGCCGATTGGCTGGTGCAGCCGCGACAGGTAGGTGGCCAACGCGCCGCGCAATTCCGGAATGCCGAAATTGAGCGTGTAGAAGGTCTCGCCGGCGGCGAGCGCGGCGATCGCGGCGTCGCGAATGTAGCCGGGCGTGACTTCGTCGGGCTCGCCGAACCAGAACGGCAAAATGTCGGGATCGCCGATGCCGGCGTTGGCCACCTCGCGGATCTGCGATGCGACCAGCGAATGCACCGTGCTGCGGGCGGAGGAATCCATAATTACCATTGCCCGAAGTAGACACCGGCGCGCTTGTGCGCCGCGGTGGCGGCATCGACCTCAGCATCCGTCACCGTCACGCGCCGTTTCAAACGCATGAACCAGGCGAGCAGACGCTCGTGCATGTCGCGCCGTACGCCGTCGAAGCCGGAATCGCGGCCGAGATCGCAATACTCGTCCGGGTCGGCGTCGAGATCGAACAATTGTGGCGCGAAGCCCTGCCAGTGGACGTATTTCCAGCGGTCGGTGCGAACCATCCACGCCCGGCACTCGTCCGGTTTGCGGCCGAGTATCCGGCGCGCCTCGCGGTAGCCGTAATCGAGCTCGGAGAAAACGCTGTCGCGCCACTCGGAAACGTGAGCAGCGCGCGTCAGCGCCAGCAGCGAGCGGCCTTCGATGCGCTCGGAAGCGCCCGGTAGTCCGAGCGCCTCGAGAAACGTGGGCACGATGTCGACGCCTTCTGCGAAGCGCATCTCGACGGTACCGCGCGTCGCGTCGGCGGCGGAATGTGGATCGTAGACGATCAAGGGTACGCGTTGCACCGTGTCATAGAATTGCTCCTTTTCGCCGAGCCAGTGATCGCCCAGAAAATCGCCATGATCGGAAGTGAAGACGATCAGCGTATCTTTCCAGCGGCCCAATCGCTCGAGCTCTTCCCAGACGCGGCCGAGATGATCGTCGATCTGCTGCACCAACCCCTGGTAGGCGGGCCGCACGGTCTGCCAGACTTCATCGCGCATGAAATTGGCGCATTCCTCCTGCTGGCGGTAGGCGGCGAGCACGGGATGCGGGTCATCCAGCTCGCGCGCATCGCGCATCACCGGAAGGCACTCTTCGAGCGAATAGCGCGCGTGATAGGGCGCGGGCGCCAGATAGGGCCAGTGCGGCTTGACATACGACAGGTGCAGCGTCCAGGGCTCGTCGCCGCGAGCGCGCATGAGCTCGAGCGCTCGCTCGGTGGTGTATGCAGTCTCCGAATGCTCCTCCGCGACGCGGGCCGGCAAGCGCGCATTTCTCATGTTCCAGCCCGAGACGATGCTCCCTCGATCGTCGACGGCGCTGATCACGTAATCCGACCAGGGATCGGCGGAATCGTATCCCATGCGGCGCAAGTATGCCGCGTAGACCCCGCCCGGTTCGGGATGATGGCCATCGTGGCGATCGAGCTCATCGAATCCGTCGGCACGAATGAGACGCATCCATTCCTCGTCGCCGTCGAGATGCAGGCGCGCGATTCCCGCCGTGTCCGGCGTAACGTGCGTCTTGCCGGCAAGCGAAAGTGTGCGGCCTGCGCGCTTCAAGTATTCGCCGAGGGTAATCTCGCCGACCGACAGCGGCACGCGGTTCCAGGTCGCGCCATGGCTGGCGACGTAGCGGCCAGTGTAGAAGGACATGCGAGAGGGCCCGCAGACGCCGGACTGGACGAACGCGCGATCGAAGCGGACACCGCGCCGCGCAAGCTCGTCCAGATGCGTCGTCGCCAGAAAAGGATGCCCGTAGCAGCCGAGGTGATCGGCGCGCAGCTGGTCGCACATGATGAACAGGATGTTGCGGACCGCGCTCATCGATGCATCCGTGCTCCTGCTTTTTGGACCGGCAAAGGCGCCGCGCGCGACTGTTATACTTCCTGCGCGACGCATCGGCAAGCCGGCTCCTCGCGCGCTATACGTAGCATGAAATGTTGCGTGTCGCCGGCGGCGCTGATTCGCGGGCGTTCGCACCCCATTCGCTAACGCAAATAGGGCCTGACTCACTGCTCACAGCGCGGTTGCATGTCATACGTCCTCAGCGGAATCGCCATCGTCATCTGCGCCGGCGTCGGCGCGACAAGCGCATGGATCATCGTCTCGTCGATCGGTTGGGACGGTGTTGGCGGGGCGATTGCCACCACGATCATCGGGATGGTGTTAGCGACGCTGCTCTTCGCGGGCGGCATCGTGCTCGGCAAGGCCCTTGGCCTCCTCAAGTAGACGCAACCCGTCATGGCGTCCACGACCGAACTTGCCGACGCGCTCATCGCCTGTCAGGACCAAGCTGGCACACTTGCGCCAATCACCGGCGGCGACCCGACGTTCGACGTCCCGCGTGCGTACGAGGTGCTCGCCGCGATCAATGCCCGGCGCGAAGCGCAAGGCTGGATTCCGGTCGGCCGGAAAATCGGATTCACCAATCGCACGATCTGGGAACGCTACGGCGTCTATCAACCGATGTGGGCGCCGGTCTGGTCGCACAGCGTGCATTTTGCGGAGCGCGGCGCGGCGACGCTGCCGCTCGCCGGTTTCGTGCAGCCGCGCATCGAGCCCGAGGTCGTGCTAAAGCTTGGCACGCCGCCGCCTGCCAGCGATGACCCGCTGGCGCTGATGGCGGCGGTGGAGTGGATCGCCCCCGGATTCGAGATCGTGCAAAGCGTTTTCCCGGATTGGAGATTCGCTGCCGCCG
>VBDA01000202.1 GCA_005883655.1 Betaproteobacteria bacterium
GAGGATCACTTCGCGGCCGATGCCAGGAATCGAGAAAAAGCGCTCGATCAGAAAGGCGCCGATAAGCAATCCCGGAAGCTGTGCCATGACGTGGGTGATGATCGGAATCGAAGCGTTGCGCAGTACATGCACCCACATGATCCGGTTTTCGGACAATCCCTTGGCGCGCGCCGTGCGGACGTAGTCGGCGTTGATCTCGTCGAGCACAAAAGTGCGGAAGAGCCGCAGGTCGGGCGCGATGCTGACGACGAGCCCGATGAGTATGGGAAGCGACGCATACACCACGAGGTTTTGCCAGAAGCTGTCGCCCCAGCCCTGCACCGGGAACCAACCAAGCTTATAGGCGAAGAAGTACTGGAAGACGATGATGTAGACGAGTATCGATATCGACAGGCCGACGGTGCAGACGATCATCACCGCGCGGTCGGTCAGCGAGCCTCGTACATAAGCGACGCCCAGCGCCAGGCCGATCGCCACCAGCGTGCTGATGATCAAAAGCGGAACCAGCACCGTCAGCGACGGGCCCAGACGCGTCGCCATGATGTGCGAGACCGCCTCATTGGTGCTCCAGCTCGCGCCGAAGTCACCCGTGAGCACCTGCTTGATGAAAATTCCCAGCTGTACGATGTAGGGCTGATCGACACCGAGCTGCCGGCGGATGTTTTCGATCTGCTCGGCGCTGGAGATTTTGCCCGCGAGCACATAGGCCGGATCGCCGCCGACCCAGTTGAAAAGAATGAACACCAGCAGAATCACGCCGAGCAAGGTCGGGATCATCTGCCATAGCCGCCTGATGATATAGGCCGTCATCGTCTTCTCCTGTTCTGCTGCGTCGGAAGGGCTAAGCGTGGCCCCTAGTGTAGCGGCTTGGACCCTGTCCGCGTGCCCGGGTCGTGTTCATGGCCGTTGTCGTTTTCCGGATCGCATTCTGGAAACGTTCAGTGCAGCTTCCTGCTGTTATCGACGTCGACATAAATCCAGTCCGCGAGGAGGATGGGGTGCTTGCGGTAACCAATCACCGCCGGCTGTACCAGCATGTTCCGGACCCGGGTATCGTGAAGCTTCATGACGCCGTTGACTTCCACCATCCGCCACAGCTTTCGATAGAGCTGGTCGCGCTCGGGCGACGCCGGCATCGCCCGCGTCTTTTCGTAAATGCTGTCCCACTCCTTCATCTGGAAGCAGGCATTGTTGTTCTGCCCGCTGTTGGGCCCATAAAAGAGCTGCATGAAATCGTCGCCGTCCGGATAGTCGGCGATCCAGGAAGCCGTCCGCGACAGGAGCTGGCATGCGCGCTCCTGCTTGAGCTCCTCGGGAAACTTGTTCTTGTCGACGTGGATGCGGATGCCGACTTTTTCCACCGACTTCTGCCACAACTCGTCGAACTCGCGATCGCGGGTGGTCGGCGTCGAGGAATATCGCCAGACCAGCGGTTTGCCGCCGGGCCAGTTGCGATAGCCGTTGCTGCCTTTCTTGAAGCCGAAATAGTCGAGGAGCTTGTTGGCAAGCGCGGGATCGTAGGGAATGCTGGTGCGATACGAGGCGTCGTGGCCCACGACATCGGGTGGGATCGGATACTCAGCGTCGATCGCCTGGTTTTTGCGGATCACGCGAATGAGCTCGGCGTCATCGAAGGACATCAGTATCGCCCGCCGCAAGGCAATCTTTTCCTTGCTGAAACCGCCGAATTCGGGATCGGTGGTGTTGATGTAGGTGTAATTGATGTCCGGATCGGTGATACGGCTCAAGGTCACGCCCTGCTTCGCAAGTTCGGCACTGACCTTGTTGTCAGGGATCGCGATCTGGGAGAACTGCTCGCGCATGTACAGGATGTCCAGCTCGTCTTTTTGAAACGCGAGCCACGACGCCTGCTGCTCTTCGATGATGTTGATCTCGACGCGTCCGATCTGCGGCATCTTCTTGCCTTTCATCGCCGCGGCGATCTCGATGTTGCGTGGGTCGCTGCCGGGTTCGGACTGCCATACGAATCCTCGAAAATCAGGGTTGGCTTCGAGGACGATCTTGTTCGAGCGCTTCCATTCCTTGAGGCGATAGGGGCCGGTTCCAACCGGGTGTCCATTGGTGTCGTCGGCGTAGGCGTCGATGACCTCGCGCGCGACCGCGCTGTAGTTCGGCATGGCCATGAGATATCCGAAGTTGTAGTCGGTCTCCTTGAGCTTGATCTGCAGCGTGTATCTGTCCAGCGCCTGCAATCCGTCGACCCTGGTTTCGTAATTCATCCTGCCGCTTTTTTCTGCGTCTTTCTTGAGCTCCTCGAGTCCCACGATGCCATCGATGAAGCTTTCGAAGGGCGACTTGTTGGCGGGATCCTTGAAGCGTTTGATCGAATAGACGTAATCCTCCGCGGTCAGCTCCCGCTTCTTGCCCTTGAACGCGGCATCCGCGGCAAAGTAAATCCCCTTGCGGATCTTGAAGACATAGGTCCTGGCCTGATCGCTTATCACCGGCATGGATTCCGCCGCGCGCGGAACAAGCTTCGCCGGACGCGCCAGATAGTCGTAGGTCATCAGCGAGTCGAAGATCGCCTCGTTGACGGTATGCGAATAGTAATCCTGGACTTTCACCGGGTCGAAACCGGTTTCGGCGACGTAGAATTCGACGCGCAGCACCTTGTCCGGATCAGCCGCCTGAGCGCAAGCGCACGCCAGCACGAGCGTCATGGTGACCCGGCCAGCATTGCACGATGCCTGGCGCGCGATAGCGGCCGCCGTGGAAAGGCGCGGTGGTACACCGGCGCGAGCCTGGCTTTGCCTCTCGGGCACTGCGAAACTGCGTGACGCGCGCATCCTCCATATCGTCATTCCCGCGAAAACGAGCCCGCAGGGCGAAGTTTCGAGGAACGGCCAAGCGGGAATCCAGTGTCTTTTAAAGTCGGCGGCGGTGTTTGAGGACCCGCAAACTCTCTCGAGCGCGGTGTCAGCGTCGATCGAGCCGGGATCGGTCATCATCGCTCCCGCTCCATGTCGATAAACGCCCACTCGGCGTGCAGGATGGGATGCTTCTTGTACGCCTTCACCGTCGGCTGGATCAGCATCGTGCGCACGCGCGAGACGCCCAGCTTCCACACGGTGTCCGCCTCCAGCCGCCGGTTCATCTCCCGGTAAATCGCGTTGCGTTCGGCGGAATCGGGCAACTGCCGCGCTGCAGAATACAAGCGATCGAATTCCGGTGAGCTGTAACAGGCATAGTTGCTTTGTCCGATATTGGCGCTGGACAGGAGCTGCATGAAGTTGTCGGCGTCCGGATAGTCCGCGATCCACGCTGCGCTCGCCATCATCGGCTGGCATTGGCGCGACATCTTCAGCAGGTCCGCGAACTTGGTCGTGACCGTCTCCATGCGCAATCCGATCCGCTTCAGCGATTTCGACCAAAGATCGTCGAGCTCGCGCGCTTCGCTGTCACCCGAGCGAGACCAGCGCTTGATCACCAGCGGCGCACCGTCGGGCAGGGTTCTGAAGCCGTCCGCGCCGCGGCGGTAGCCGAACTTGTCCAGCAAAGCGTTCGCCGCCGCGGGATCGAATGCGATGCCGCTCTTGTAGCTCGGCTCGAATCCGGCGATGCCCTGAGGGATCGGCGACTGCACTTCGACCGCCTGATCCTTGCGCACGACTCGAACTTCCTCCGCCGTGTCGTACGCCATCGCGATGGCCCGCCGCAGCGCTATTTTTTCCTTGGCGAAGCCGCCGAGCACCGGGTCGCTCATATTGAAAAAGGTGTATGTGATTTCCGGGTCGATCAGCTGATTGATGGTCACGCCGCGCCGCGCAAGCTCGGGCGAGAGCTTGTTGCCGGGCATCGCCACCGGAGCGAAGGTACCCGGGAGAAGAAGGATGTCCAGCTCGCCGCGCTGAAAAGCCAGCCAGCGCGACTGCTCTTCCTCGATAACGCTTATCTCGATCCGGCCGATGACCGGCATCGTTCTGCCCTTCATCCTGGCGACGATTTCATTGTCACCCGGGTCGATGCCCGGCTGGAACGACCAGACGAAGCCGTGATAGCTGGGATTGGCCTCGAGCGATATCTTCGACGCGCGCGCCCATCGGGTCAGCATGTACGGCCCGGTACCGACCGGATGCGCGTTGCTGTCCTCGCCGTAGGCGTCGATTACCTCGCGCGCCACGATCGACATCGCCGGCATCGCAAGAATGTAGGTGAAGTTATAGTCGGTGCGCGTCAGCCGGATCCTGATGGTGTACCGGTCGACGACTTCGAGGCCCGGAATTCGCGCGTCGTAATCGAGCCCCGTGACTCCCACCTTGGCCTTCTGCGCGAGCTCGTCCAGACCCACGATCTTGCCGTCCACCAGCCACTGCCAGTACGAACGGTTCTTCGGATCCATGTGCCGCTTGATGCTGTAGGCAACGTCCTCCGCGGTCAATTCACGCTTTGCGCCCTTGAATGCCGGATCAGGCGCGAAGTAGGCGCCCTTGCGGATGCGAAAAAGATACGTCTTGCCGTTGTCGCCGATCTGCGGCATGCCCTCGGCGGCCTCGGGCACCAATTTTGATGGTCGAGCCAGATAATCGTAGGTCAGCAGGCGCTCGAATACGGCCTCGATGACCGTGTTGGA
>VBDA01000203.1 GCA_005883655.1 Betaproteobacteria bacterium
CTGACACAAGCCGCAATCGAGGCGCTGCTTTTCGAGACGGGCTGGATTGTCGAGCAGGCGGCGGCGATTCGTGCCGAACGCGCTCGGCTGGAAGCCGCATTGGCGCGACTGCCGGGCATCCGCGTCTATCCGACGCAGACCAATTTCGTGCTGGCGCGTATGAAGGACGCGGACAGAGTTTTCGATGGCCTCAAGGCCCGACGCATCTTGATCAAGAATCTGAACGGCTGGCATCCGCTGCTGGCAAACTGTCTGCGAATGACCGTGGGCAAGCCGGAGGAGAACGATTTGCTCGACCCCTCAAAATGACCATTCCGTTGAAAGCGGCGGCAACAGGCGCGGCGCGCACGGCGCGCATCGACCGCGTCACCCGCGAGACGTCGATCAGCGTCGAGGTGAATTTGGATGGGACCGGGCGCGCCGAGCTTGCCACCGGCGTGCCGTTTCTCGACCACATGCTCGATCAGGTCGCCCGCCATGGGATGATCGACCTCACGGTTTCGGCGAAGGGCGATCTGCACATCGACGGCCATCACACGGTCGAGGACGTCGGCATCACCTTCGGCCAGGCAGTCAAGCAGGCGCTCGGCGACAAGGCCGGGTTGACGCGCTACGGCTACGCTTATGTGCCACTGGACGAAGCGCTGTCGCGGGTGGTCGTCGATCTCTCCGGCCGCCCGGGGCTGGAATACCACGTTTCGTTCACGCGACCGATGATCGGCGCCTTCGATGTCGATCTGACGCACGAATTCTTCCAGGGATTCGTCAATCACGCGTTGGCGACCCTCCATATCGACAATCTTCGCGGCGACAACGCGCATCATCAGGCGGAAACGGTATTCAAGGCCTTTGCGCGCGCGCTGAGGATGGCGGTCGAGCTCGACCCTCGCGGCGGAGGCAAGGTGCCGTCGACCAAGGGTGCGTTATAGCCGAAGGTACAGGGATATAGGCATTAGGCACCAGAGCACCGCGGCCAATACGAAGAGTGTTGTTTTTCCTTCCTCAATTCTGATTCTGATCCCTGATGCTCGACATCGCCGTTGTCGACTACGGAACGGGCAACCTGCGCTCGGTCGCCAAGGCGTTGCTGCACGTCGCGCCCGAGCGCACCATCATGGTGAGCTCCGATCCGGCGACAATACGCAGCGCGAAGCGTGTGGTGCTGCCGGGTCAGAGCGCGATGCCCGACTGCATGCGCGCCCTCGATCAGAGCGGCCTGCGGGACGTGGTCATGGAAGTGGCCCGCGACCGCCCATTCCTGGGCATCTGCCTCGGTCTGCAGATGTTGTTCGATAACAGCGAGGAAGGACCCACTTCGGGTCTTGGCGTCCTCCCGGGTGATGTCGTTCGATTTCGCGATGAGCGAATGCACGATTCTGCCGGGCACCGCCTCAAGGTTCCGCACATGGGTTGGAGCCGGGTGGCTCAAAAGGAGGACCATCCCTTGTGGCGTGGCGTCGAGGATCACACAAGATTCTACTTTGCGCACAGCTATTACCCGGTGCCGGATGATCCGGGGCTGACCGCCGCGTCGGTCGAATACCCGGCGGCGTTTACTTGCGCGATTGCAAGCGCTAATATCTTTGCCGTGCAGTTCCATCCCGAGAAGAGCCACAGCGCCGGTCTCCAGTTGCTCGCCAATTTCGTCACCTGGGACGGCCGCGTCTGATTCTATCCGCGCATTACCCACGGTGGCGTCTGAAGCAGTCGCACACCCGCCGACATGCAGATCATTCCCGCAATCGATATCAAGGATGGTAACTGCGTCCGCCTGAAGCAAGGTGAGATGCAGTCCGCGACCGTATTTTCCGAGGATCCGGCCGCGATGGCCCGCCATTGGCTCGATCTCGGCGCCGAACGGCTGCACCTTGTCGATCTCAACGGTGCGTTTGCCGGCAAACCCAAAAATGAGATGGCGATCCGCGAGGTCGTGAGCGTTATCGGCGAGGAGATCCCGATACAGCTGGGCGGTGGGATACGCGATCTCGACACCATCGAGCGCTATCTCGACGACGGCATCACGTTCGTGATCATCGGCACTGCCGCGGTGAAGAATCCGGGTTTTTTGCACGACGCGTGCTATGCATTTCCCGGGCACATCATCGTCGGACTCGATGCGCGTGAAGGCAAGGTGGCGACGGACGGCTGGTCGAAGATGACCGGGCACGACGTGGTCGATCTGGCCAAAAAGTTCGAGGACTACGGCGTCGAAGCGCTGATCTACACCGATATCGGACGCGACGGCATGCTCACCGGCGTCAATATCGAAGCTACCGCCAAGCTGGCGCGCGAGCTCAGGATCCCGGTGATCGCCAGCGGCGGAATCAACAGCCTGAAGGACATCAAGGAGCTCGCGAGCTTCGAAAGCGAAGGCGTCCTCGGCGCCATTGCCGGACGCTCGCTCTACGAGGGCACCCTCGATTTCAAGGCTGCGCTCAAGGCCGCCAAGGGCAAATAAGGGAAGTAAGGCAAATAGCGCCGGACTAGCCGGCCGCCGCGTGCGAAGAATTCGCACCGATCATCCATGGGTCTCGCCAAGCGCATCATTCCCTGCCTCGACGTTGCCGCGGGCCGCGTCGTCAAAGGCGTCAATTTCATCAACTTGCGCGATGCCGGCGACCCGGTCGAAGTCGCCCGCCGCTACGACAGTCAGGGCGCCGATGAGCTCGCCTTCCTCGATATCCGGGCAAGCGTGGAGACCCGCGGGCTGCTCTACGAGATGATCGGTGCCGTGGCCGACCAGGTGTTCATTCCCCTGACGGTCGGAGGAGGCGTGAGCCACGTCGACGACATCCGCGCGCTGCTCAATGCCGGCGCCGACAAGGTGAGCATCAATACCGCGGGCGTGAACAATCCGGCGCTCATCGAACAAGCGGCCGCACGCTACGGCGCACAGTGCATCGTCGCCGCCATCGACGCCAAAGCGATCTCGCCGGGCCGATGGGAGGTCTATACGCATGGCGGCCGGACCGCGACCGGCCGCGATGCTGTCCTCTGGGCGCGCGAAGCGGTCAAGCTTGGCGCGGGCGAAATCCTGCTCACCAGCATGGACCGCGATGGCGCGCGCAGCGGTTTCGATCTTGGGCTCACCCGCGCGGTCGCGGACGCAGTCGACGTGCCGGTGATCGCGTCGGGAGGCGTGGGCGGCCTGCAGCACCTGGTGGATGGCATCGTGATCGGCGGCGCCGACGCAGTGCTCGCCGCGTCGATCTTCCACTATGGCGAATTTACGGTCAGACAGGCCAAGGACGCCATGAGCGCGGCCGGCATCGAAGTCAGGGATTGAAGAGAATGACGCAATGGCTGCCGCTCCAGCAAGTCGTCCATATGTGGCGTCGACGCTGCTGAATCCGAAAGGCAACGATGAGCGACTGGCTCGATACCGTAATGTGGAATGCCGATGGCCTGGTGCCCGCCATCGCCCAGGAAGCGAGCGGCACGGTGCTGACGCTGGCGTGGATGGACCGCCAGGCGCTTTCGCGCACCGCGGAAACCGGGCTTGCGCATTACTGGTCGCGCTCGCGCCACCGGCTCTGGCAGAAGGGCGAAAGCTCCGGTCATTTTCAAAGAGTCCGCGAAATTCGCCTCGACTGCGACAACGACGCAATTCTGCTGATCGTCGAACAAGAAGGCGGAATTGCCTGTCATACCGGCCGGCACCGGTGCTTTTTCCAGCGGCTCGACAACGGTGTCTGGCGCACGGTCGAGCCCGTCATCAAGGATCCGAAAGTCATTTATGGCCAGACATGACGATATTTTGCAGCGCGTTGCGACGACAATAGGAGAGCACCGCAACGTCGATCCCGTGAAGTCCTATGTCGCGATGCTTTTCGCCAAAGGCGACGACGCGATTATCAAGAAGATCGGCGAGGAGGCTACCGAGGCGGTGATGGCCGCCAAGGATGGGGATAAGATCCGCTTGACAGCCGAGATCGCGGACCTCTGGTTCCATTGCCTGGTATTGCTGGAACGCCATGGCCTGGGGCCGGAAGACGTGCTCGTGGAGCTCGAGCGGCGCGAGGGCGTGTCCGGCCTCGACGAAAAAGCGTCGCGCAGCTGACGCGAGACAAGCGACCGGCAGCCGCGCCGGGCTTTCCTGGTGCGACGACTTCGCGACAATGGCTCGCTGGGCTCGCGAGAACCGGCAACGTAATGGACGACTGCATATTCTGCAAGATTGTGCGCGGCGAGGTGCCGTCGAAGAAAGTCTACGAGGACGACGAGGTTCTCGGGTTCGAGGACATTCGACCGCTCGCGCCGGTGCATTTCATGCTGGTGCCGAAAAAGCACATCCCGTCTCTCGCCGACGCGGCGGCGGACGATGCCGGCGTGCTCGGGCGGATGCTGACGCTTTCCGGAAAGCTTGCGCGCGAGCAGGGCTCGCCGGATGGTTACCGTACCATTATCAATTCCGGGCGTATCGGCCGGCAGGACGTGATGCATTTGCACATGCATGTCATCGGCGGCCCGGAGCCGCTGGGCGCAATGATGCCCAAATCCAATGTTTGAAGGAGACCCAACATGGGCGGACTGAGCATCTGGCACTGGCTGATCGTGCTGCTGGTCGTCGTCTTGATATTCGGCACCAAGAAGCTGCGCAACATCGGACAGGATCTCGGCGGCGCCGTGAAAGGATTCAAGGATGGAATGAAGACCCCGGATGGCGAACCCGTTCCTCCGGGTGCGGACGCTCCTCCGGCGCAATCTTCGGGCCAGCTGGGCGGCAAGACCATCGAGGGCGAGGTCACCAAGGAAACCTCGACCAAGGTCTAAAAGCTTCGCAGCGCGCGCCCGCAGCCTCATGCGCACGCGGCCCTCATAATCGTGCTTGAGCCGTGTTCGACATAGCATTCAGCGAAATCCTCGTCATCGCCGTGGTGGCCCTGGTGGTGATCGGCCCCGAGCGCTTGCCGAAAGTAGCGAGGACGCTCGGACATATGTTCGGACGCCTGCAGCGCTACGTGAACGAGGTCAAGGCCGACATCAACCGCGAGATGGAGCTCGACGAGCTGCGCAAGTTGCAAAGCGAGGTGCAAAGCGCGGCACGGGATC
>VBDA01000204.1 GCA_005883655.1 Betaproteobacteria bacterium
AGTAGGCGCGTGGTGAGGTATGGCACACGAGGAAACTCACGCGACTCGCCTCAGCGCTCGATCTTGAGCAGGCGCGCCGCGTTGCCGCCCTCGATCATGTCCCTGTCGGCACGCTTGAGACCCCGGACGCTCCCGATCAGCCCCAGCGGATCCTCTTCGCCCATATCGTACGGATAGTCGGTGCCGAGCAGCACGTGCCCGGGCCCGTACTTGCCGATCATGTGGCGCAGCATCTCCGGATCGAAGGTGATGGTGTCGAAATACATTTTCGCCAGGTAGTAGGACGGCGGCCGCTTGATCACCGTGCGGCAGTCGGGCCGTGCGCGATGGCCATGATCCATGCGCGCCCAGTAGTGCGCGAGGTAGCCGCCGGCGTGCGGCAACACGATCTTGAGCTTCGGGTGCCTTTGCATCACGCCGTCGAAGATCAGGTGGCTCGCTGCGATCGTCGTCTCCATCGGATTGCCGATCACGTTGTTGAAGTAATGATCGATCAGGCGCTCGCCCTGCGTGAAGCCGATCGGATGCATGAAGATGATGACGTCGAGCGCCTGCGCCTTGGCGAATAATTTCTCCAGTTTCAATCGCGGGTCGGTCAAGTCCATGCCGTTGACGCTAGGGTTGATTTCCACCCCGCGCAAGCCGAGCTGCTTCACGCAGCGCTCGAGCTCGGCGACCGCAAGATCGACATGCTGCAGCGGCACGGTTCCAAGCGCGACAAAACGCTCCGGCCAGGTCGCCACGATCTCGGCCAGCCGGTCATTCACCATGCGCGACAATTCGACGCCGAGCTCCGGCTCGGTCCAGTAGTAGCACTGGTTCGGCGCCGGCGATACGGCCTGCATGTCGATGCCCATGCGATCCATGTCCTTGAGTCGCGTCTCTATGGTCGAGAGCTTTGGCAACCTGTCACGGATCTGTTTGACGTTGACCTCGCGCGTCAACGCGTTGGCGAACGTGACGGAAGGCTCGTACTGCGCAGGATTCAGGTGCGCGACCTTGGCGGCGACCGCCTGGTTGAGATAGTGACAATGGATATCGATGCGCAGGCTTTTTCCCATGCGACCGCGGATGACCTTGGTCGACGTTGCGGCGCGCGCGGCCTTTGCGGGTGCACGTCGCGCAGGCGGTGCACCGCGCGGCAGGGGAGCATCGCGCGAGAGTGGCGCGCCGACATGATCGTGCCGCGGGTCGATGCATCCGGGCATCGCGCAAGTGAACATCATGGCCGTCGCTCCTTCCTTTTTCGAAACATCATGCGTGGCGGTGGTTCTTAGTATACTTTTCGCTAGGCGCTGCCCGGAGACAGCGCCAGCGAGACGTCCGCGTCGTGTCCGGCGCGTTCGCTCATAAGAGGAGGCTCTGATGGAGGCATCGACCAAAGGAACTTCGCGCCGTAACGGCGTGACGGCGGTCCATTCGCTGAATCGTTTCGTCCTTACCGTCCCTGCGCTCGATGAAGCCGAACGCTTTTATACCGAGTTCGGATTGGACGTACGGCGCAGCAGCGGACGCGTCGACCTGTACACCTTCGGGCATCCGCACTGCTGGGGAACGATTTGCGAGGCGCCGGGCCGGAAGAAGCTCCAATACCTGAGTTTCGGCGTGTACGAGCAGGATCATTTGCGAGGCGCCGGGCCGGAAGAAGCTCCAATACCTGAGCTTCGGAGTTTACGAGCAAGATCTCGATCCCTTGCTGCGGGAGCTCGATCGGCTGCAGATCGCACGGGTGTCGGCGCATCCGCTGTCCGACAACACCGGCGTCTGGCTGCGCGACCCCGACGGCAACGTCGTGCAGATTGTCGTTGCAACCAAAGTTTCGCCGGATGGTCCCGCGCTTCAGGCGCCGCCGCATCTGCATCCCGCCGGCCGTGGCGCCGCGCCGAGCCGCTCGGCTGCCGGCAGGGTTCGTCCGCGCTGTCTCTCGCATGTCCTCCTCTTCAGCTCGGACGTGCCGCGTTCGGTGCGATTCTATGGCGAGGTCTTGGGATTGCGCCTATCGGATCAGTCCGGCGAGCTCATCGCTTTCATGCACGGCGCGCACGGCAGCGATCATCACCTGCTGGCATTCGTGAAATCCGACGGGCCCGGGTACCACCATTCGAGCTGGCATGTCGCGAGCATCGACGACGTCGGCATCGGCAGGGAGCACATGGCCGCCTGCGGCTATGTCCGGGGGTGGGGCGTCGGCCGGCACGTAATAGGATCGAACTATTTCGCTTATGTACAGGACCCGTGGGGGAGCTTCGCCGAATTCTCCTACGACATCGACTTCATCCCGGCGGACGTCGACTGGAAGCCCGGCGATTATCCAGCGGAGGATTCGTTCTACGTGTGGGGACCGCAGCCACCCGATTACTTTACCGTGAATCACGAAATCGCCGAGTGATGCATCCGCCACTTAGGTAAGTCGAAATATCACCCCGAACGAAGGGTTCTGCGGAGACTGCCTAAAACACGCCAAGGTGCTGGGTAATCAGCGCCTGGTCGCTGCGCACTTCGTCGACGCTTCCGGCGAACACTACGCGTCCGGTATTCAGCATGACCACTTCGTCGGCGAGAGTCAGCGCCAGATTTACGTTCTGCTCGACCAGCACGATCGACTGTCCCTCCTGCTTCAGACGCGCGATGGTGCGGCCGACTTCGGCGACGATCCGCGGCGCCAGACCCTCCGAGGGCTCGTCCATGAGCAGCACTCGTGGATTGCCCATCAACGCGCGCCCGATGGCGAGCATCTGCTGTTCTCCCCCGGACAGCGATCCGGCGTGTTGCTGCTGCCGCTCACGCAAGGACGGAAAGAGCTCGAGCACGCGTTCGAATGTCCAGTGCGTTGCGGCGCTTTTGCGCACCTGTCGTGCGACGACCAGATTCTCTCGCACCGTCAGCGTCGGAAATACGCGCCGCCCCTGCGGCACGAGGCCGATCCCCTTACGCGAGATCGCTTCGGGAGACAGTCGCGAGATCGTTTCGCCGAATAATCGGATCTCGCCGCCGCGTGGAGGAAGAAAACCGATGACGGCGTTCATGCAGGTGGTCTTGCCGGCGCCATTGCGACCGAGGAGTGCCAGCACGCGTCCGGCGCTCAAGGTGAACGACACCGCGTGCAGGACATGGCTGTCGGCATAGAAAGCGTCGATGCCGGAGAGCGCCAGCGCCTCTTTGGGCAACGCCGATGCCGGCTCACTCACGGCATCAGTTCCCAAGATATACCTCGCGAGTCTTCAGGTCCGCGACCACTTCGCTTCGGGTTCCCTCGACGATCACGCTGCCGTAGTGGAGCACGGTAATCCGTTCCGCCAGATCGAGTGCGGTATCCATGTCGTGCTCGATCATAACCACGGTCACGTTCCGCGGAATCCCGGCGATCAACGCTCTCACCGCCACGCGTTCCTCGAGCGAAAGTCCGGCAAGCGGCTCATCGAGCAGCAGCAGCTTGGGCTTTTGGGCGAGCGCCATCGCGATCTCGACGCGGCGCTTTTCTCCGTAGGACACTTCGCCGATCGCTCGCGTGGCGCGTTGATCGAGGCCGACCAGTCCGAGCACAAGGCGTCCCTCTTCGATGAGACCTGTCTCGAGGGCGAGCGGACGGAACGCGTTCCAGCGCACGCTCGACAGCCCAAGCAGCGCCAGCACGATGTTGTGTTCCAGGGAATCCTTCGGGAACAGCGTGATGATCTGGTAGGTTCTGGCGACGCCGCGATGCGCACGCTGGTGCGGCTTGAGGCGCGAGACTTCTTCCCCGAACAGCCGAATCGCACCGGCATCGGGCGCGAGATCGCCCGTGATCAGGTTGAAGAGCGTCGTCTTGCCGGCGCCGTTGGGACCGATGATCAGCCGACGCTCGCCCGGCATCACCTCCAGCGAGACGCCGTTCATCGCCGGCAAGCCGCCGAACGATTTTCTCAAGCCGCTGATTTGCAGCGCCGGCGTCATTGCTTTCGCCACCGAAGCCACCAGCGGCGAAATCCCGGGACAACGCCGTCCGGCATGAAAATCACGATCAGGACGAAGACGGCACCGAGCAGCATGTTCCAGCGCTCGAGGTAGGCCGAGACGTAATTTTTCAGGAGCAGGACGATCGCGGCGCCGACGATCGGCCCCGCAACCGTTCCGGCCCCGCCGGCGATCACTCCCAGCAGCACTTCTGCGGAGCTCGTCAGCGACAGCGCAGTCGGGTGGATGTACTTGTGGTAGTAGACGAACAGCAGGCCGGCGACCGCGCCCCAGAAGCCCGAGTAGACGAAGCTGAGCCAGCGCACCAGCCAGACGTTGTGGCCGAGCGCGTTCATGCGGCGCGATTCATCCCGGCTGCCGCGCAGCGCTGCGCCAAATGGCGAGTTGACGAACCTCGCCATCATCCAGATGGCCAGAATCGCGACGGTGAGTGAAAAATAGTAGAACGCTGCCGGAGCGTCGATGCTGATACCGAAAGGAGCGGGCCGCGTGAGCCCGGACAAGCCGTTGTCGCCACCGGTCACCGCCGCCCAGCGGTACGCGGTTCCCCACAGGACTTGCGACAGTGCGAGCGTGATCATCAGAAAGCCAAGGCCTGTCGCGCGCAACGCGATCCAGCCGAACAGACCCGCGATCAACGTCGTCACGACGAGCGCGAGCGGCGCCGTGATCCAGTGGGCGAAACCGAGCCGCAGATACAGCCACGCCGAGGTGTACGCCGCAAGGCCGATCCAGGCGGCATGGCCCAGCGACACCAGCCCGCCGTAGCCGACCAGGAGATTCAAGCTCGCCGCGAGGATCGCCGCGATGAAAATCTGGCTGCCGAGATTGATGTAGAAATCCCCGCCGACCAATGGAAAGCCGGCGAGCGCCAGACCCAGGGCGATACATGCGAGCCGGTTCATGCGCCCGCTGCGCTGATGTGCTGATGCGTCCGCTGCGCCCATTCGTCCGCTGTGTTCATGCGCTCTTCCTGCCGAACAGGCCTCGCGGGCGGAAGGCGATCACGAAGATCATGGGCAGGAACAGGATCACATACGCCAGATCGGGCAACAGTGCGGAGCCGAAGGTATAAATGGCGGCGGTTATAAAGCTGCCGACGAAGGCTCCAAGCAAGCTGCCGACACCGCCCAGAATGACCACGATCAGCGCGAGCGGCAACATGTCCGTATCCAGCCCGGGGTACGCGGACATGATCGGTCCCCCGATCACGCCACCGGCACCGGCGAGAGCGGCGCCGAGGCAAAACACGGTGGTGAACAATCTCGACACTGGAATACCGACCGCCCGCGCCATTTGCATGTCGTCGACGCCGGCGCGAATCATCGCTCCGAGCCGTGTGCGCTCCATGAGCAAATGCAGCGCGATCGCAGTCACGATCGCGATGCCGAGCACCGCAAGGCGGTAGGCCGGGAAGGCGATATTGCCGACGACGAGCGGCCGTTGCAGCGAAGCCGGCGCCGCGATCGGGATCGGGTCACCGCCCCAGACGATGAGGCAGGTGTCGGCGACGATGAACGAGATGCCCAGTGTCACCAGCACCTGCCCCAGAGCGTTTCCGGCGAGGGGACGCAGAATGAACCGCTCGACCAAGCCGCCGAACGCGGCAACCACGAGCCCGCCGAGCAGCGCCGCAAGCCAGAGGTTTGGCACGAGCTTGAGTGCCGTGACGCCCAAATACGCGCCGAGCATGAACAACGAGCCGTGGGTGAGATTCGCGATGCGCATCAGCCCGAAGATCAGCGAGAATCCTGCCGCGAGCAGAAACAGCAGGCCGCCGAGGGCCAGGCTGTTCAACGTCTGGACGATCCAGAACTGCATGTCGATGGGATCGGGAAGTGGAAGGGAGATCGCCGTCCCCGCTCAATTAGCAAAATGAGCGGGGACCCAGTGACGTTCGTAAAACGACTCTGGATTTCCGCTTGCGCGGGAATGACGGTCAATAGTTGTGGCGGCCCACCACTGATGCCTTTGCTACCCAAAAAACTCGAAACTAACGCGCGACCGGCTTCCGTGTCAGGTCAAGGCTCGAGGTTTTTCGCGGGCGGCCAATCGCGTGAATAGACCGGATTCTTCAGGAACTCCTTTGGATCGTAGGTCCAGAACTGGG
>VBDA01000205.1 GCA_005883655.1 Betaproteobacteria bacterium
CTACGATCTGCTCGGACTCAAGGGAGTCACCGTCTACGGGCTCAACAGCACGCTCTTTTCCGAGGTGCTGACCTTTTTCCCCATTGCCTACCTGACGCTGCGGCCGCTGCTTGCCGCGATCGACTCGAACGTCGAAGGCATGGCGTTCTCGCTCGGGGCGTCCCGCTGGCGGGTCTTCCGCACCGTGACGCTGCCGCTCACCGTCCCCGGGCTCGCCAACGCGTTCCTCCTCCTCTTCGCTGCATCGCTCGCCGACTTCGCGACCCCGTTGATCCTTGCCGGCAACCAATTTCCGGTGCTGCCGACGCAAGCGTACTTGCAGATCACGGGCCTTTTCGATCTGCGCGGCGGCGCCGCCTTGTCGTTCGCGCTGCTGCTGCCTGCCCTCGCCGTGTTCCTGTTGCAGCGCTATTGGGTGAGCCGTCGCTATTACGTGACGATCACCGGCAAGGGCGCCGGCCAGACGCCGTTCGACAGCATCTCCCCCGGCATGCGCGCGGTTCTGCTGGCTGCCTGCGCGCTAGTCGCGCTCGTCGTGGTCTATTTCTACGTGCTGCTGCTCTACGCCTCGCTCGTCGTGGCACTGGGCGCTAACCACGGCTTCACGCTGCAACACTACCGCACGATCTTTACCGACGGGCTGAAGGCAATTCGCGACACGTTGATCATCGCCGGCTTGGCGACGCCGCTCGGCGGGCTCTACGGGATCCTGCTCGGGTATCTGGTCACCAAGAAGTCGTTTGCCGGGCGCCGTACGATGGAGCTCGTCTCGATGATCAATTACGCGTTGCCCGGGACGATCGTCGGCATCGCCTATTTGATCGCGTTCAATGATCCACCGTTGGAATTGACCGGTACGGCGCTCATCATCATCGCCTGCTACATCTTCCGTTACGGCCCTACCGGCATCCGGGCCACGGTCGCTCTGCTGCAGCAAATCGACAAGAGCCTTGAGGAGGCCTCGCAGGGGCTCGGTGCTGGGAGCGGCGAGACGTTTCGCCGCGTCACCTTGCCGCTGATCATGCCGGCGTTCTTTGCCGGGCTCGGCGTCGTGTTCATTCGGTCGATGACCGCGCGACGATCTTCCTGGTGTCGATCAGCTGGACCCTCATCACGGTCAAGATACTGGAGAACATCACCGAGCTGTCGCTGGGTCCGGCGGCGGCGTTTTCGGTCCTCGTCGTTGCGATCGTGTTTGTGGTGATTGCCATTATCGGCCGGGTGCTGCGCCTCTTCCGCGCGCCCGGCGCGGTGCCGATGACGAGCCTTCTCGGAGGATGACGTGGAGACGATCGGCGTTCATGTCGACGGCGTATCCAAGCGTTACGCGCATCGCGTGAAGGGTGAGATATACGCCGCCCGCGACGTGCGGCTCGACGTCCGGCCGGGCGAATTCCTGACCCTGCTCGGGCCCTCGGGCTGCGGCAAGACGACAACGCTGCGAATGATTGCCGGCTATGAAAAGCCGGATGCAGGGCGTATTCGCTTCGGCGGACAGGACGTGACCGACCTGCCGGCGAACCAGCGCAACATCGGGTTCGTTTTCCAGAATTACGCGCTCTTTCCACACCTTTCGGTGTTCGAGAACGTTGCATATGGCCTGCGCGTGCGCGGCCAGAGCGACGACGTCATTGCAAACAGCGTCGGCGACGTTCTCACGCTAGTGGGCCTGGCCGGATACGAGCAGCAATTTTCCGGCCAGCTTTCGGGCGGAGAGCAGCAACGTGTCGCACTCGCGCGCGCGATCGTCATCCGGCCGCGCGTGCTGTTGTTCGATGAGCCGCTATCCAATCTCGATGCGAAACTGCGGGTCCAGATGCGCCAGGAAATTCGCGACCTGCAGCGCCGGCTCGCGATCACGACCGTGTACGTGACCCACGATCAGGAAGAAGCGATGGCGGTATCCGACCGGATCGCCGTGATGCACCAGGGCAGCGTCGTCCAGGAAGGAACCGCCGAGGATCTCTACCACCGCCCGACGTCGCAGTTCGTGGCCCAGTTCGTCGGACGCATGAATCTCATCGCGGGACGGGTAGCGGCGATCGCCGGCAGGACAGCGGACATTGCTGTGCTCGGTGCGCTGATCAGCGCTCCCTTGCCGCGCCGTGATCTCGCACCGGGTGACCCGGTGCAGATCATTGTCCGCCCCGAAGCCATCGAAGTCGTGCGCGGCGGCGATGAAAAAACACATTCGGACCTGCTGCCTGCGACCATCGTGTCGCGCACATTTCTCGGTGAGAAAATCGAGTATTCAGTGCGCTGCGCGCAAGAAATGCTGCAAATCGTCCGTTACAACGAGGGGCCCGGCGCACTCATTCCGGAGGGTGCAACCGTCTTGCTTCGCTTTGCCGCGGACGCCGTCACCGTTCTTACTGATTGAGCTTTTCCAAATGGATGACACCGCGTACCGTTTCGTCATTCCCGCGAAAGCGGGAATCCAGCGTCGTTGGTCTAAAGTCGCTGCATCTCCGCTTTCGCGGGGACGACGATATTCACAGCTAGACGCTTTGCCGGGAGGAAAAAAACGCTTGTTGGTAGGGCGCTTCGTCTTGCTCGCCTCGCTCGTGCTCGTAGGGCTCGCCTGCGCACCGGGTGCGGTAGTGCTCGGCGCGGAAGCGCCGCGCGAAGTACACGGCATGTCCGACGCCTTTGCCGCTCCCGGCGTGGCGATGGCCTGGGGAGTCGTGCGAGGAGCGAGCGAAACGGCAACGGTCGTTGTCGCTCGCATCGTTACCGATCCGGCGATGTACCCATGGCTCGCCGTCACAGGCGGCGATCCCTTTACGCACCGCACAGGTTCCTTGCTGGCGGCAACGCGGAGCGCCGGTGTCATCGACGTGCGGTCTCCTCGGGCTCAGTTCGCCGACCTTCCCCGCACCGAATTTCGCCTTTACCAATCCGCGGCGGCGGTGCAGCAGGATGTGCCCGCACTGGTCGTATTCTTTCTTGGCGTGCCCGATACCACACCCGAATTCGCCACCGAGGACAAGCTCCAGGCGTACCTCGGCGATCGCGTTGCGCGCCTCGCCGGCACCGGCGGAGGCAAGCCGCCGTGACCCGCGCTGAACGCGGCGGGAGACTAGGACGTTGTGGCCGCTATTGAAGCGGATCAATCCATCTGAGTGATGAACTTGGTATTGAGATAGCCATCGAAGGTTTCGCTCCCGCCTTCTCTGCCATAGCCGCTGTCGTTGATTCCGCCAAACGGCGTTTCCGGGAAGGTCATCCCGAAGTGATTGATATTGACCATGCCGGCGGCAAGCGCGTCCGATATCGCATGCGCTGTTTTCGATGAGGTGGTGAATGCGAACGCCGCCAGCCCATAGCTCAGACTGTTGGCACGGCGCACGACCTCGTCGAAATCCTTGAACGGCGTCACCGCGGCTATCGGCCCGAATGGCTCGTCGGTCATCAAGCGGGATTGGTCCGTGAGATCGGTGACGACCGTCGGCGCGAAAAAGTTGCCCCTGGTGCCGAGGCGCTTTCCTCCCGTGGCGATCGTTCCTCCGTGCGTGAGCGCGTCCGCGACAAACAGCTCCATCGCCTCGACCCTTCGCGAATGGCACAGCGGCCCCATCTGCGTGCCTTCATCCAGCCCTGCGCCCACGTTGATGTTGCCGATGGCGCGAGTGAAGCGCTCCACATACGAGTCATGCGCGTCTCGCTGCACGTAGAAGCGGGTGGGCGAGATACAGACCTGGCCGGCATTGCGCATCTTGTAGGCGGCGAGCATGTCCGCGGCACGCTCGATGTCGGCATCGTCGAAGATGATGACAGGTGCGTGCCCGCCGAGCTCCATCGTAGTGCGCTTCATGTGCTGCCCCGCCAGGGCCGCCAACCGCTTGCCGACGGGAACCGAGCCGGTGAACGAAATCTTGCGCACGATGGGCGATCGAATCAGATACTCAGAAACCTCGCTCGGAACGCCCCAGACGAGGTTCAGGCAGCCTGCAGGAAGGCCGGCGTCCTCGAACAAATGCCCGAGAGCCAGAATGGCCGACGGAGCGTCTTCGGGTCCCTTGAGTATGATCGTGCAGCCGGCGCCGAGCGCCGCACAGATCTTGCGGATGGCCTGGTTGAACGGAAAATTCCAAGGAGTGAATGCGGCGCAGACACCGACCGGCTCCTGCACCACCAGTTGCCGCACATTGGGCAATCGTGCCGGGATGACCCGCCCATAGATGCGGCGGCACTCCTCCGCGTGCCAATCGGCGTGATCGGCGCAGGCCTTCACTTCGGCTAAGGCCTCCGCGAGCGGCTTGCCCTGGTCGAGCGTCAGGTTGCGGGCGATTTGCGGCGCGCGCTCGCGTGTCAGCTCGCCGACCTTGCGCAACATCTGGCTGCGCTCCATGGGCGAGCTCCTGCGCCACGATTCGAATGCGCGCTGCGCGCTGGTCAAGGCCCGGTCGAGGTCCGCGGTCGTCGCGTGCGGCAATCGGCCGAGAATCTCGTCCGTAGCGGGATTGAGGACTTCCTGCTCCGGCCGACCCTCACCGCTTGCCCAAGTCCCATCGATATAGAGCGCGAGTGTTTCATACGTCATGGCAGGATTCCTCGAAAGCATCGATTTGGTCAAGCGAGAGGCTGATGGCGCGGGTCACGTCGAGCATCATCGGCAGATGATTGGTCGCGATCGCAACACCCGCGGATGGCGCTCAAGCGTCGGCGGGTTGACAATCCGCGCGCCAGCCCTTAACTTCCAAGCATAGCGCCGATTTGACCCTAGCTTGCGGGCGCTCTACAAATGCAGCTAAAGCGGCTTTCGACGGAAACCCGCTCGGCGGCAGCTGAACGGGTTTTTTGTTTTGGAGACCAACGTGAACGAGATCAACGACAAGACCGCGCTGCTCGAAAGCCTCCTCAGGCAGCGGATCCTGATACTGGATGGCGCCATGGGCACCATGATCCAGGCCTACAAGCTCTCCGAGGACGGCTATCGCGGCCCGGCGGCGTGCGGATTGCACGATCACGCGCACGATCTAAAAGGCGACAACGACCTGCTGGTGCTCACCCGGCCCGAAATCGTGCGCGAGATCCACAACGAGTTTCTTGAAGCGGGCGCGGATATCATCGAGACCAATACCTTCAACGCGACGCGGATCGCACAAGCGGACTACAAGCTCGAAAACCGGGTGCGCGAGATCAACCTCGCCGCAGCAAGGATCGCCCGCGAGTGTGCCGACGCGTGGACGGTGAAGACGCCCGACAAGCCCCGGTTCGTCGCCGGAGCGCTCGGGCCCACCAACCGCACGGCGACGATCTCGCCCGACGTCAACGACCCGGGTTTTCGCAACGTGAGCTACGACGAGCTGGTCGCCGCGTATACCGAAGCGATCGACGGCCTGGTGGAGGGCGGCGCCGATCTGTTGCTGGTCGAGACGGTGTTCGATACGCTCAACGCCAAGGCTGCGCTGTTTGCCATTGAAACCTACTTCGAGCAGCACAGGATCCGCCTTCCGCTCATCGTCTCCGGCACGATCACCGATGCCTCGGGGCGCACGCTCTCGGGCCAGACGCCGGAAGCTTTCTGGGACTCGGTCCGACACGCAAGACCGATGGCCGTGGGGCTCAACTGCGCGCTCGGCGCGGCGTTGATGCGGCCCTACATCGAGGAGATCTCGCGCGTGGCCGACACCTTCGTCTCATGCTATCCGAACGCGGGATTGCCCAATCCCATGAGTGATACCGGCTACGACGAAACGCCCGAGACCACCGCCCGCCTGATCGAGGACTTCGCCAGGAACGGCTTTATTGCCGAGGCGGTACACAACCTGCCTCCTAGAAAGGTGGCGACGAGCGACGCGGCGCAAACCGCCGCGGTTTGATTTCCGATCGCGCGTGCGGATTGCAGCGGCCGCCGACCCGCGCCCTGTCCGACTTCCACCCACGGGAGCGGCGCAGCTCGGCGTCCGCTACTCGCGCATCGCTCTTTCGGAGCCGCTTTCGTAATGATCGAACGCCGTGTGCAAGCCCTGCAATACTTCGGCGCTTGTCTCGAACAGCGCCTGCGCCTTGGG
>VBDA01000248.1 GCA_005883655.1 Betaproteobacteria bacterium
CAGACACACAATCAGTTCCTTCAGCGCCTTCTGATTGCAGACGACACCCGGAACCGGCTGTGTCTTGCCCATGCCCAGCGTCTCGATCTTGTCCCTCGCCACTCCACGACTCACCAGGTAGTCGCGAACCGTGTTGGCGCGGCGCTCGGACAGCCTCTGGTTGTAGGCCTGAGTGCCGATACGGTCGGTATGACCGGTGACCAAGACCAACTCGAGCTTGGTGACATCCCTCAGTCGGCTGATCACTTCGCTGTCGATGGCTGCTTTGCCCTCGGGCTTGAGGACCGATTTGTCGAAATCGAACAGCGCCTTGGCTGCGAGCGTAATCTTTTGCACGCCAGCGGCCGGGGGAGGCGGCGGGGCCGCAGGAGCAGGCGTTGGTGGTGGTGCAACACCAGGAGGCGGTGGTGCCGCCGGCTTGGCGACGAGATCGGGATCGCATTCCACAATGGCCATCGCCGGAGTCCAGTAGCCGGTGCGCCAGCACAGCGTGTCATTGACGCCGGGCTTGCCGCCGTAGGAGCCGCTCCGCCAAATGTTACTGGCAGGGGTGCCGTATCCGAACAAGACATATCCGCTGTTCTGCGGGTTTGCCTGGCCGAACGCCGCGGAGCCCAACATGGCGGCAGTGGCGCCGGTCACGATGGTTGCAATCAGACGAAGTTTCATCACTTTCACCCCTTTGGCTTGAGTTGTTGAGGTTTGCTCGTTCATTTTCCGCTTGGCGGCAATGTTTTTTAGTAGCCGTTGAAAATGGCGACTTCCAGCCGACTATAGCATGGGGATTTTGCCCCTGCCAAGCCGTATTTCGATTCTTGCAACAGGAACTTGGAAGGTGTCGCAGCAATACAACGGTCATGATAAAATTGTTTGTTTTTAGCGCCTGCGCGCCTGGCAGCGACCGATGGCCCCGACAACATGATTCTGCAGTCCCCTTGCATACGTGCGCAAGCACGCCGCTTTGAAGCCTTTTAACCGATAAAGAGCATCGCCCCCGATGGAGCAGTTCGCCAAAGAAACCCTTCCGGTAAGCCTCGAAGCCGAAATGCGGCATTCCTATCTCGATTACGCAATGAGCGTGATCGTGGGCAGGGCCTTGCCTGACGTCCGCGACGGACTCAAACCCGTTCACCGCCGCGTGCTTTTTGCGATGCACGAGGCGAACACCGTCTGGAACCGGCCATACGTCAAGTGCGCCCGGGTAGTCGGTGACGTTCTCGGCAAGTATCATCCGCACGGCGACAGCGCGACCTACGAGGCGCTGGTGCGGATGGTGCAGGACTTTTCGCTTCGCTATCCGCTTATCGACGGCCAGGGCAATTTTGGCTCAGTCGATGGTGACGCGGCGGCGGCATATCGGTACACCGAATGCCGGCTGGAAAAGATTTCCGCGGAGATGCTGGCCGATATCGACAAGGAAACGGTCGATTTCGTGCCGAATTACGATGGCAAGGAACTCGAGCCCACCGTTCTCCCGGCGCGGATTCCCAACCTGCTGATCAACGGCTCCTCGGGCATTGCGGTCGGGATGGCGACCAATATCCCGCCGCACAACCTGAGCGAGATCGTCACCGCATGTCTAGCGTTACTGGATAACCCGGAGCTGACGGTAGACGAGCTGATCGAGCACGTTCCGGCGCCTGACTTTCCCACCGCCGGGATTATCTACGGCACCGAGGGCGTGCGGGAAGGCTATCGCACCGGTCGAGGTCGGGTTGTGATCCGCGCCCGGACCCACCTCGAGGAAATCGATAAAGGCGGCCGCCAGGCGATCATCGTCGACGAGCTCCCCTATCAGGTGAACAAGGCGACGCTGCTCACGCGCATTGGCGAGCTGGTGCGCGAGAAAAAGCTCGACGGCATCTCCGACCTGCGCGACGAGTCCGACAAATCCGGCATGCGCGTGGTGATCGAGCTCAAGCGCGCCGAAGTCGCCGAGATCATCCTCAACAATCTGTTCAAGCTGACCCAGCTGCAGGACAGCTTCGGCATGAACATGGTGGCGCTGGTCGATGGCCAGCCCCGCGTTCTGAACCTCAGACAATTTCTGCAGTTTTTTCTGCAGCATCGGCGAGAGGTCGTCGTCCGGCGCACGCGTTTCGAGCTCAGAAAGGCGCGTGACCGCGGCCACATTCTCGAAGGACTTGCGGTCGCATTATCGAACGTCGACGAGATCATCGCTCTCATCAAGCGTGCGGCGACGCCGGCAGAAGCAAAGTCGGGACTGATGGAAAGGATATGGCGCTCGGCGCTGGTCGAGGAAATGCTCACTCGCGCCGCGGCGGATGCGGCGCGGCCCGAGGGACTGGCGCCCGAATATGGATGGCAATCCAAGTCAGGTTCGACGGCGGCTGGTTACAAGCTGTCCGACGCGCAGGCGCAAGCCATCCTCGAATTGCGCCTGCAGCGCCTGACTGGTCTCGAGCAGGAGAAAATCACCGGCGAGTATCGCGAGGTCATGGTGCAGATCGTCGACCTGCTCGACGTTCTCGCCAAACCGGAGCGGGTGACGAGCGTGGTCTCCGGCGAGCTCACATCGATCCGTGATCAATTTGGCGACAAGCGCCGCTCGGAGATCGTCGCGCAGGGTATCGACCTGTCGCTGGAGGATTTGATCGCGCCCGAGGATATGATCGTGACCATGTCGCACGGCGGCTACATGAAGGCGCAGCCGGTCGCCGAATATCGCGCGCAGCGCCGCGGTGGCCGTGGCAAGCAGGCGACGGGAACCAAGGACGACGATTTCATCGACCGTCTCTTCAGTGCCAATACACACGACTTCATTCTCTGCTTCTCCAATCGCGGGCGGGTCTACTGGCTGAAGGTCTACAACGTGCCGCAGGGAGGGCGCGCATCGCGGGGCAAGCCGATCGTCAACCTCGTGCCGCTCCTCGAGCACGAGAAGATCACAGCAATCCTTCCGGTCAAGGAGTTCGTGCAGGACCGTTTCGTGTTCATGGCGACTGCCAAGGGCACCGTGAAAAAGACGCCATTGTCGGAATTCTCGCGGCCTCGTCCTTCGGGCATCATCGCCGTCGATCTCGACGACGGTGATTTCCTGGTCGGCGCCGCGCTCACCGACGGCAAGCACGACGTAATGCTGTTCAGCTCCGGCGGCAAGGCGGTGCGCTTCGAGGAAACCGACGTGCGGCCGATGGGCCGCAATGCGCACGGCGTGCGCGGGATGAGTCTCGATCGCGGCCAGACGGTCATCAGCATGCTGGTCGCCGAAGACGAGGAGCAGTCGGTGCTGACGGCGACCGAAAACGGCTATGGCAAGCGGACGCCGATCGTCGAGCACACCCGTCACGGCCGCGGCACCAAAGGCATGATCGCGATCCAGCAGACCACGCGCAACGGCCGGGTCGTCGCTGCTTCGCTGGTTCGTCCCGGCGATCAGGTGATGCTGATCTCGACCAGTGGAGTGCTCATCCGGACCAAGGTGTCGTCGATCCGCGAGATGAGCCGTTCGACGCAAGGCGTCACGCTGATCAATCTCGATCAGGGCGAAAAGCTTGCCGGCCTCGAGCGCGTGGTCGAGACCGAGGACGATGGCGAGGAGGAGCCGACATGACGCCGCAGCCGCCATTGCGATGCGTGGACGTGATCGTCGGCACCTCCGGGATGCTCGCCAAGCTGGCCCCGGCGCCCACCAAGTAGTCAGGCCATCGCGGGCGGAATCCAAGGCGATGTCGCAGCCCCCCAGCGAGCTGGAGATCAATCGCCGGCGCGACGCGATCGACGCGCTCGATCGCGAGCTTTTGCGGCTGCTCAACGAACGTGCCGCGCATGCCAAGATCATCGGCACTCTCAAAGGTGACACCGCCGCGTATCGTCCCGAGCGCGAGGCGCAGGTGCTGCGCACGATGCGGGCGGAAAATTCCGGACCCTTGCCAGACGGCGCGGTGACGAGCGTGTTCCGCCAGATCATGTCGGCGTGTCTCGCGCTCGAACAGCAGCTGCGCATTTCGTACCTCGGGCCGGCGGGCACCTTCAGCCACGCTGCGGTGACCAAGCATTTCGGAGATCTGGTGGACACCGAGCCGTGCGCGTCGATCGACGAGGTTTTTCGCGCCGCCGAGGCAGGTCGGACCGACTACGCAGTGGTGCCGGTCGAGAATTCGACCGAGGGCGCGGTCGGCCGAACGCTGGACCTGATGTTTCAGACGCCGCTGACGATTGTCGGTGAAGTCAAGCTGCGCATCGACCAGCATTTGCTGGTCAATCGCGCCTTTGGCATTACGCTTGCCGACGTGACCCGTGTTTATTCGCATGCGCAGTCGCTTTCGCAATGTGTGCAATGGCTCGCAAGGCACCTGCCCTCGATCGCACGCATTCCGGTGGCGAGCAATGCCGAGGCGGCGCGCATGGCCGCCGCCGAGCCCCGCACGGCGGCGATCGCCGGCGATGCCGCCGCAGCGATCTACGGTCTCGACATACTCGCAGCGCATATCGAAGACGAGCCCAATAACACAACGCGTTTCTGGGTTCTGGGCCGCCACGGCGCCGCACCATCCGGTCGCGATGAGACCTCGCTGGTGATGTCGGCGCACAACCGTCCGGGTGCCGTACACGCGCTGCTGGAGCCGTTGGCGAAACACGGGGTCAGCATGAGCCGGTTCGAATCCCGTCCGGCCCGCACCGGCCTTTGGGAATACCTGTTTTTCGTCGATCTCGAGGGTCACCAGGAGGAAGGGCCGGTTGCCGCGGCGCTCTCGGAGCTGCGCGAGCGCGCGCCATTCTTGAAGCTCCTCGGATCGTATCCCGCCGCAGTGGCGTGAATCCTCTATCGTGAATCGGCGATACTCCGCGCCCGCAAGAGATTCCGCCCCGATGAGGGTCGGCGACCTGTCCACGCTCTCGCCCGAGTACGTTCGCCGCATTGCGCCGTACGTTCCCGGCAAGCCGGTTGAGGAGCTCGCACGTGAATACGGCCTTGCCGAAAAGGACATCGTCAAACTCGCCTCCAACGAGAATCCCCGAGGACCGAGCCCGCGGGTGCGGCAGGCCATCGCCGACGCGGTGGCGGGCATCACGCGATACCCGGACGGGAACGGGTTTGCGCTGAAGACGGCGCTTGCGACGCGCTTCTGCGTCGAGCGCGAGCAGGTCGTGCTCGGTAACGGCTCCAACGACATTCTGGAGCTCGCTACGCAGGCGTTTCTGCGCCCCGGCGACGAGGCGGTTTATTCGCAACACGCATTCGCGGTGTATCCGCTCGCGACGCAGGCGCGCGGCGCGATCGGCGTCACCGTGGCAGCGCGCGAGCTGGGCCACGATCTGGACGCGATGCGCGCCGCCATCACGCCACGCACGCGCATCGTGTTCGTCGCCAACCCGAACAATCCCACCGGAACCTGGTTGACTCCGTCGGCGCTAAAGTCATTCGTCGCCGCCGTGCCGCGGAATGTTCTGATCGTCCTCGACGAGGCATACAACGAATATCTGCGACCCGCGCAACAGTGTGACACCGCGTCATGGATCGCCAAGCATCAGAACCTCATCGTGTCGCGCACCTTTTCCAAGGCCTACGGTCTCGCCGGATTACGTGTCGGTTACGGTTTGATGGACATCGCGGTCGCCGACATGTTGAACCGCGTGCGGCAGCCGTTCAACGTCAATTCGGTGGCGCAGGCAGCGGCCCTTGCGGCGCTCGGCGACACGGCGTACGTGGAAGAAAGCGCGCGCCTGAACCTTGCCGGCCTCAAACAACTGATGCGCGGCCTCGATGCGCTCGGGATCGGCTACGTACCGTCGCACGGCAATTTCCTGCTGGTCCGCATCGGCGATGCCGCCGCGGTCTACGACAGGCTGCTGCGCAAGGGCGTGATCGTGAGGCCGGTGGCGAACTACGGTTTGCCGGAGCATCTTCGGGTCACGGTGGGTCTCGAGGAGGAGAACAGGCGCTTTCTTTCCGCGCTGCGGGAGGCCGTTGGCAACGCCGAACGCGGTAAAAGCTGACGCCGTGCCCGCCCCGTCGCTCGGAAAAGTGGTGGTCGTAGGCGTCGGCCTGATTGGCGGATCCTTCGCGCTCGCGCTGAAAGCTGCGGCAGCGGTCGCGACGGTGGTTGGTGTCGGACGCAGCGCGTCCAACCTGAGCTCTGCGCGGCAATTGGGTATCGCCGATCGGACCTGGACGCAGGATCAACGCTGGACCGACGAGCTCATCGACGCCGACCTCGTGTTGCTCGCTACGCCGGTCGGGCAAATCCCCGCCCTTCTTGCGCTGATCGCACCTGCACTCGGTGCGGCGACGGTGGTCACCGATGCCGGCAGCACCAAGCAGGATGTCATCGCCGCCGGGCGGCGCCACCTCGGCGCCGCGTTGCCTCGTTTTGTACCCGGGCATCCGCTTGCGGGCACGGAGCGCTCCGGCGCCGCGGCCGCTCGTTTTGTACCCGGGCATCCGCTTGCGGGCACGGAGCGCTCCGGCGCCGCGGCCGCATCGGATGCTCTCTTTCGCGACAGGACGGTGATCCTGACCCCTCTCGCTGAGACGTCGGCCGAGGCGCAGAAGCGGGTCGCCGACGCCTGGACCGCGTGCGGCGGCGTCGTGGGCACGCTCGAGGCCGCACGCCACGATGAAATCTTCGCCGCCGTCAGTCATCTGCCGCATGCGCTTGCCTTCGCGCTGGTTGCACAGTTGGCGGCGCGCGCTGACGCTCTCGATTATTTTCGCTACGCCGCAACCGGCTTTCGCGACTTCACGCGTCTTGCCAGCAGCGATCCTGAAATGTGGCGCGACGTCTGCCTCGGCAACGCGACCGCGCTCCGGCGCGAGCTTTCCGCCTACCGCGCCGAGCTCGACCGGCTGGACGCACTGCTGGTCTCGGCGGATGGCGATGGCCTCATCGCGCTCTTCGAGCGAGCGCGCGTTGCGCGCAATGCATGGCTTGCCCATCACCGCGATGCCAACGACTGACAAGTACCGCGCCTTGAATCATCTCGACCTTCAGCCGGTTGCCAGGATGACCGGCACTGTGCGATTGCCGGGGTCGAAAAGCATTTCGAACCGCATCCTTCTGCTCGCCGCGCTGGCGCGGGGCGTTACGCGCATCGAAGGCTTGCTCGAGGCGGACGACGTCGATCGGATGCTCGAAGCGTTGCATACGCTGGGTATCCCGGTTGAGCACGTGAAGGATGAGCGTGTGGCTGTCGTCTACGGGGCCGCGGGCGCATTTCCGGTCAAGCGTGCCTCGCTGTCCTTGGGCAACGCAGGCACCGCGTTGCGTCCGCTGACGGCGGCATTGGCGTTTTCCGGCGGCGACTACCAGCTTGCTGGCGTACAGCGCATGCATGAGCGCCCCATCTCGGATCTGGTCGACGCACTACGCGCCATCGGTGCGGATGTTCGCTATGCAGTTCGCGAGGGTTATCCGCCTCTGGCCATAGGTCCTGGCATTGTGCGGACCGGCAGTGCGATGACATCGCCGATCGCCATCCGCGGCGACGTATCGAGTCAGTTCGTGAGCGCACTGCTGATGGCACTCCCGCTTGGTGCTATGAATGTCACGCTCGAAGTAACGGGTGAGCTCGTCTCCAGGCCGTATGTGGAGATCACGCTGAACCTGATGCGCCGTTTCGGCGTCGACGTCAAGCGCGACCGCTGGAGCCGCTTCATCGTTCCCGCGCACTCGCGATATGTGAGCCCAGGAACCATCTTGGTCGAGGGTGATGCGTCGTCGGCGTCGTATTTTCTGGCCGCCGGTGCGGTGGCCGGCGGTCCGGTGCGGGTGATTGGCGTCGGTAGCAACAGCATTCAGGGCGATATTCGCTTCGCCGACGTGCTGGCCGCGATGGGTGCGGCGGTCGACCGCGGCGAGGATTGGATCGAAGTGCGCCGACGCGGGCCTCTGAAGGGCATCGATGCCGACTTCAACATGATTCCGGACGCAGCGATGACTGCGGCTGTCGTGGCATTGTTTGCCGAAGGCCCGACGACACTGCGCAACATCGCCAGTTGGCGAGTCAAGGAAACCGACCGCATCGCCGCGATGGCGACAGAGCTTTCCAAGCTGGGCGCGGTCGTCGATCAGGGGCCGGATTGGCTGCGCATCGTCCCTCCGGCGAAGTTGCGGGCGGCAACGATCGACACCTACGATGACCATCGCATGGCGATGTGCTTTTCGCTCGCGGCGCTGGGCGGCGTTGCGATCCGCATCAACGATCCGCAATGCGTGAGCAAGACTTTTCCCGATTATTTCGCAGCGTTTGCCAAGCTTGCGGCATGACCGCTACGCGTCATCATCAGCGTGGTCGTCGGCAGGAAAAAACCCAGTGACAGCGCCACCTGTGATCGCCATCGACGGGCCGGCCGCGTCTGGCAAGGGCACGGTGGCACAGGGCGTTGCCGCGGCGCTCCGGTTGCATTACCTCGACAGCGGTTCGCTCTATCGCCTGGTCGCGCTCAAAGCCTCGCGCGAAGGCGTTGCCGCCAACGACGAGGCGCGGCTTGCGGCCCTGGCCAAGTCGCTCGAGATCGCGTTCGACAAGCGCCGGATACGCCTCCAAGGTTTGGACGTAACCGAGGAGCTCCGGGGCGAACCCGTAAGTGCTGCCGCCTCGCGCATCGCGGTCCTGCCATCGGTGCGCTCGGCGCTGCTGTCGCGTCAGCGGTCGTTCCGCCGTCCTCCCGGGCTCGTCGCCGACGGGCGGGACATGGGAACGGTCGTGTTCCCGGACGCCGTCCTTAAAATCTACGTGACGGCCAGCGCCGAGGTCCGGGCGGAGCGCCGTTATAAGCAGTTGATCGAAAAAGGAAACTCGGTTACACTCGAGGGTCTTTTGCTCGACATCCGGGAGCGCGACGCGCGCGACAGTGCCCGTGCGGCGGCGCCGCTCAAGGCCGCCGCCGACGCGTTGATCCTGGATACGACTGACATGACGATCGACCAGAGCATTGCCTTCGTGCTCGAACGCGCGAAGGCGGTGCTCAAATCGATCCGAGCTTAGTCCGCGAGCGCCCGAGCACCTGCGTGCACGGACGTGCGCGTCAATGAAGTGGCCAGTGAGGGTCAGTGAGCTTACTGGCCGATAGGAGCCGCCAGCCGGACGAGCAGGGCTGTCCGGATGGCGGATTTGATGAACGGACCCGTTCCCACGCCCCAGGCGACGGACGAACCGATAGGAAACAAACGCATATGGCAACCGCCACCACCATCACCAACGACACAGCTCCACCGCAGGAAAACTTCGCCGCCTTGTTCGAGGAATCCCTAGCGCGGCAGGAAATGCGGCAAGGCGAGCTGATCACCGCCGAAGTGACTCGTGTCGATTACAACATCGTTGTAGTCAATGCCGGACTCAAGTCCGAAAGTTTCATCCCGATCGAAGAATTCAAGAATGACCAAGGTATTGTCGAAGTCAAGGCCGGCGACTTTGTCACCGTCGCCATCGAAAGCCTGGAAGACGGCTACGGCGAGACACGCCTGTCGCGCGACAAGGCAAAGCGTCTCAAGGCCTGGCACGACCTCGAAGCCGCGATGGAGCAGGGGACGGTGGTATCCGGCCTCGTGACGGGCAAGGTCAAGGGCGGCTTGACGGTCATGGTCAACGGCATCCGCGCGTTTCTGCCCGGCTCGCTGGTCGATATCCGTCCGGTCAAGGACACGACGCCGTTCGAGGGCAAGGCACTCGACTTCAAGGTCATCAAGCTTGACCGCAAACGCAACAATGTCGTCGTCTCCCGTCGTGCCGTCCTCGAGGCGAGCCTTGGCGCGGAACGCGATGAGCTGCTCAAGACCTTGCAGGAAGGCGCGATCGTCAAGGGCATCGTCAAGAACATCACCGATTATGGCGCGTTCGTCGATTTGGGCGGCATCGACGGCCTGCTTCACATCACCGATCTTGCGTGGCGACGCGTCAAGCATCCTTCGGAAGTGCTGGCGGTCGGCGACGAGGTGACGGCCAAGGTGCTCAAGTTCGATCAGGAAAAAAACCGCGTGTCGCTGGGCATGAAACAGCTTGGCGAGGATCCGTGGGTCGGCTTGTCGCGACGTTATCCGACGGGAACGCGCCTGTTCGGCAAGGTCACCAACCTCACCGATTACGGCGCGTTCGTCGAGATCGAGCAGGGCATCGAGGGTCTGGTTCACGTTTCGGAGATGGATTGGACCAACAAGAACATCCATCCGACCAAGGTCGTGCAGCTTGGTGATGAGGTCGAGGTCATGATCCTCGAAATCGACGAGGAGCGCCGCCGCATTTCGCTCGGAATGAAGCAATGCATGCCCAATCCGTGGGAAGATTTTTCGATGAATCACAAGAAGGGCGACAAGGTGAAAGGACTCATCAAGTCGATCACCGACTTCGGTGTATTCATCGGCCTTCCGGGCGGCATCGACGGCCTGGTGCATCTGTCGGATCTGTCGTGGTCGCTGCCGGGGGAAGCCGCGGTGCGCGATTACAAGAAAGGACAGGAAGTCGAGGCCGTGGTGCTTGCGATCGACGTCGAGCGCGAGCGTATTTCCCTCGGCATCAAGCAGATGGACGGCGACCCGTTCTCCAACTTCGTGGCCACCCACGACAAGGGAACCGTGGTGACCGGCAGCGTCAAATCGCTCGATGCCAAAGGTGCGGTCATCACGCTCGATGGCGAAGTGGAAGGCTACCTTCGCGCTTCCGAAGTCGCGCGTGACCGCGTCGAGGATATTCGTTCGCATCTGAAGGAGGGCGACTCGGTAACGGCGATGATCATCAACATCGATCGCAAGAACCGATCGATCAATCTGTCGATCAAAGCAAAGGACAATGCCGACGAATCCGAGGCGATGCAGCGGATCACCGTCGAAAACTCCGGAACCAGCGCCGGCACGACCAACCTGGGCGCGCTGCTCAAGGCCAAACTCGACAACAAGAATCAAGGGTAAGCGAGCCCGTGATGACCAAATCGGAGCTGATCGACCGCTTGGCGGCGCAGTTCCCGCAACTCGTGGCCAAGGATGCCGAACTCGCGGTCAAGATGATCCTCGATGCCATGGCGGAAAGCCTGGCGAAGGGCGAGAGAATCGAGATTCGCGGATTCGGCAGCTTCGGGCTCAACTACCGACCGCCGCGGACGGGGCGCAATCCAAAGTCCGGCGAGCGGGTGCAGGTGCCGGAGAAGCACGTCCCGCACTTCAAGGCAGGAAAGGAATTGCGGGAGCGCGTCGATTTCAAGGAACTCAAGAAAGGCTGATGAACTCGGTTGTCGGGCGGCATTGTCAATCGCGATAGTGCCGCCCTTTCTATTTGGATCGCCGCATGAACGTCGTTCGCTGGATCGTCAGCACTGTAGTCTTTCTCTTGTTGCTGTTGCTTTCATTGCAAAACACCGAGCCGGTCACCGTCCGTTTCTATCACTGGTTCGCCTGGCAGGCGCCGCTCATTTTCCTGCTGCTGATCGCGTTCGCCGGGGGCGCGGTCGCGGGACTTCTGACCGGACTGGTGCGTGCGACGCGCTTGAAGCGGCAGGTGATGCGCTTGCGGCGCGAGCACGCGCTGCGACATCCAAAAGATGCGCCTTCCGCAGATGTCGCATGAGCGACGAGTCGTACTCGGGATTTAATGGACTTTGAGCTCTGGTGGCTGCTTCCCATCCCGGCGCTGTTTTTTGCCATGGGGTGGATTGCCGCGCGCATCGACATCAAGCATCTCCTGCGCGAGTCGCGGGCGTTGCCGCTTTCCTATTTCCGGGGCCTGAATTTCCTGCTCAACGAGCAGCCTGACAAAGCCATCGAATCGTTCATCGAAGTGGTCAAGGTCGACCCGCAGACGATCGATCTTCACTTTGCGCTGGGCAACCTCTTTCGCCGCCAGGGCGAGATCGACCGCGCCATACGCATGCATCAAAATCTACTCGACCGGCCGGATTTGCCCGCGGACAAGCGGCAAACGGCGGTGTTCGAGCTCGCTCAGGATTTTCACCGTGCAGGCTTGCTCGATCGAGCGGAGGAGCTATTCTCGCGGCTCGACGGCGGCCCGTTCGAGGTTCAGGCGCTGGGATTCCTGCTCCAGATCTACGAGCAGGAGAAGGATTGGCAGAAAGCGATTGCGACCACCAAGCGCATGGAGGCGCTGGCCAAGCGGCCGTACTTCAAGGAAATCGCCCATTACTATTGCGAGCTGGCGCAGAACGCGCTGCTGCGCTCTCAGTTCGACGACGCGCGGCAGTTCATCGAGCAGGCGCTGGCCGAATACAAGCTCTGCGCGCGTGCGGCGATGCTCCTGGGCGATGTCGAGTCGCAGCGCGGGGACCATACCGCCGCGATCGCGGCATGGCAGCGCATCGAGTCGCAGAACCCTGCGTTTCTGGGTCTGGTCGCCGATCGTCTCGCCGACGCGTACCGGAAAATTGGCGACGTCGCGCAAGGCATTCGGGTGCTGCGCAGCTACGAGGATCAATACCCGTCGCTGGATTCGCTGACCGCGCTGTTCAATCAGATCCTCGCCCACGAGGGCGCCGAATCGGCGACGCAGCTCATCAAGGATGAGCTTGCACGCAATCCGACGCTGCTCGGGCTCGACAAGCTGCTCGAGGCGCAGCTGATGGCGGCGCCGGCCGACCGGCGTCACGATCTCGAGCTCGTCAAGGGTCTTGTCGGCCAGCACATCAAGCGTCTCGGCATGTATCGTTGCGAGAACTGCGGCTTTCGCGCCAAGCAATACTATTGGCGTTGCCCCGGTTGCGGGAAGTGGGAAACCTATTCGCCGCGGCGCACCGAATCGCCGGATGGTTTTGCGTAGATAAGGAGCTGCACATGAGCGTTTACACGCCGCGGGTCATCGTTCCGCTCGACTTTCCGGACATGCTGTCGGCGTTCGGATTCGCGGCGCGGCTCGATCCTCGAAAATGCGCGGTAAAGGTTGGTAAGGAGCTCTTCACCGCGGCCGAGGCAGGCCTGGTGCGGGAGCTGGTTCGTCGCGGATTTCTCGTTTTTCTCGACCTCAAGTTTCACGACATTCCTAACACGGTGGCGCAGGCATGCGTCGCGGCGACCCGAATGGGCGTATGGATGATCGACGTCCATGCCATGGGCGGACCGGCAATGATGCGCGCGGCGCGCCAGGCGGTGAACCAGACGTCGGCCGAAATGGGACGCACCGCGCCGCTATTGATCGCGGTGACGGTGTTGACCAGTCTCTCGGAC
>VBDA01000249.1:0-14406 GCA_005883655.1 Betaproteobacteria bacterium
GCAACGCCATGCCAGCGTACCTCGTGACCACCATCACCGTGACCAAGCCGGACCAGTTCGACGAATACCGCAAGCTCGCCGGTCCGGCGGTCGCCCAATACGGCGGAAAGTTCATCGTGCGCGGAGGCGCGAGAACGATTTTGGAGGGAAAGTTCGACGGCAACCGTCTTGTCGTTGTCGAATTTCCTTCGTCCGAAAGTGCCAAGACGTTCTACAACTCATCCGAATACCAAGCTGCTCGTGAGAAGAGGCTCGGCGCCTGCGACTTCAACATGGTGCTCGTCGAAGGCGCGTGAGGTGTAGCGTTCCCGTTGCGCGGCCGCCTGCGCAACGATCTGTTATCTGAATCATAGATAGAAGCCACATTCATGCAGCATCCGAGCTCTCCGATCGACCTGCGTTCGGACACCGTCACCCGTCCCTCGCAGGAGATGCGCGCCGCCATCGCCGCCGCTCCGGTCGGCGACGATCAATATGGCGAAGATCCCACCGTCAACCTGTTGCAGGAAAAGATCGCGGCCTTGCTGGGAAAGGAAGCCGCGCTCTGGCTGCCGTCGGGAACGATGGCCAATCAGGTCGCGCTTCGCGCGTTGACCCGGCCGGGGGACGACGTCATCGTCAGTCGCGAGAGCCACGCGGTATGGCATGAAACGGGCGCCGCGGGCGCCAACGCCGGTGTTCAGTTCACCGAGATCGGAGCCCGAGGCACGTTCACGGTCGAAGAGTTCCTCGCCGCGCGCAAGCCGCCGGGTCACGTCATCTATCCTCCGACCACGCTTGTCGAAATCGAAAATACCCAGAACCGAGCGGGTGGCGTGATTTTTCCACAGGACGAAGCCGAACGCATTTGCGGTGCAGCTCGAGGGCACGGCGTCTTTTCCTTCCTCGACGGTGCGCGGCTCTGGAATGCGGCGGTAGCCAGCGGCCGTTCGCCGGCCGAGTTGGCCGCGCCATTCGACCTGGCGTCGGTCGCGCTGTCCAAGGGGCTGGGCGCGCCCGGCGGCTCGCTACTCGCCGGATCACGCGAGCTGATCGGCCGGGCGGTGCGCTACCGGCGAATGCTCGGCGGCGCGATGCGTCAGGTGGGAATTTTCGCCGCCGCGGGTCTTTATGCGCTGGAGCACAACGTCGCGCGGCTGGCCGATGATCACGCGAACGCGCGCAAGATCGGAGAGCGGCTCGCATCGAGTAAGCGCATCGACATCGACTTGCCAGGCGTGCAGACAAACATTCTTGTCTTCACTCTTGCGGCGGGCGCGCCCGATGCGCCAACGGTGGTAATCCGGGCGCGGGAACGCGGCGTGCTGGTGTTCGCTTTCACGCCAAGAATGATGCGCGCGGTCACTCACCTCGACGTTTCCGCTGACCAGTGTGCGAGGGCCGCCGATATTCTGGTCGAGATCGCGGAAGGCCCGCTCGCGTGAGTCGAGCGCCGCGGCACGCCGGCCGTAGCGGAATCACCAAACCCGATGGCCGTGGAACGCATGAGGTCAAAGCGGGCGTAGAATGGCGTCGGATATGACCGCGAAACCGATACAAGGGCGCAGCAAGCGCTCTGCCACGATGATCCCTTCCGCGTCGCCGCTGCCTTCCCTTCAAATGTCCGACCCTGCGAATCGCCGACGCTCTCCCGTGCGGCGGCTGATAGTCTTGGGCTCGCTTACCGCGCTTTCACTGGGCCATGCTCCGGCCGACGGCGAGATGTTCAAATGCGTCGATGCCGGCGGAAAGACGAGGTACCAGGGAGATCCTTGCCAGACTGCCGCCGAGGTCCCGTTAAAAGTCCAGGCTCCGGCGCCACCGGAGGCAAGCTCCGGAGCGCGGCCGACACCCGCTGCGCCGGCGGCCCCGTCGGCGACGAGCCCCAGGACCGGAACCGGTCTGGCGACCCGAGGACCAAAAGGTCGAATTCCTACCGAAGCCGACTTCAGGGGTCCGCGCGAGACGTGGGAACGGCTGAGGCTGGCCATCCGCCGCGGTGACAAGGATGCGGCGCTGACGGAGCTCACGCCGTCGGCACAGCAAAGGCTCGCATCCGTCTTCGATACCATCGGCAGCAAATCGAAACCGTTCAATGCCGAAGAGCTCGGCTCGATCCGCTCGGTCACGCTGGCCGGCGAAGGGTTCGCCACGATCACTCTGAAGCGCAAGAAAGCCGATGGCATCTATATGCGTGACGTGAATTTGATACGCGATGCGGAAGGAAAGTGGCGTATCGACAACATGTAGACGCCCTGCTCCCGCCACCCGTCGACGTCAGCCCGCGCGCGTCCGGCCGTCGTTCGCGAACACCCAGTTTCGCCCCGGCGCGGCGGCAAAAAGAGCCCTCGTGTATTCGTGCTGCGGATGCTCGAACAGTTCGTGGACCGGCCCCTGCTCCACGATTCGCCCTTGCTGCATCACCGCCACGCGGTCGCAGACCTGCGCCGCGACCCGAAGATCGTGGGTAATGAACAGCATCGCCAGGTTGAGCTCGGTGCGGATCTCGTCCAGCAGCGCCAGCACCTGCGCCTGCACCGAAACGTCGAGCGCGGACACCGCCTCGTCGGCGATCAGCAGCTCGGGCTCGATCGCCAGCGCGCGCGCAATGCATACGCGCTGCCGCTGCCCCCCTGAAAACTGATGCGGGTAGCGGTCGAGCGATTTTGGATCGAGCCTTACCAGATCCATCAGCCGGCGGGCGTTGGCAAGCGCCGCGTCGCGGCCGATGCCGTAATTCATCGGCCCCTCGACGATCGAGTCGCCGACCGTTCGCCGCGGGTTGAGCGAGCGATACGGATCCTGAAAGACGATCTGCACCCGGCGGCGAAACCGATGCAGCGCGCTCGCAGCGAGCTGCGCCACGTCCTCGCCGTCGAGCATGATTCGCCCCGCGCTTGGCTCGATCAGCCGCGCGATGCAGCGCGCGACCGTCGACTTGCCCGATCCCGATTCGCCGACGATGCCGAGGGTTTCGCCGCGGCGAATTTCCAGCGACACCGATGCGGCAGCGGCAACGCTGTCGCCTCGGCGCAGCCATCCGCTCCGGCTGTAGGTCTTGGTCAACTGCTCGGTGGAGAGGACGATCGGTGCATCCGATGCGATCTCGCGCTGCCGCGGCTCCAGGCTCGGCACCGCCGCGATCAGCATCCTGGTGTAGTCATGGCGCGGGTGGGCAAGGAGCTCGCGCGCCGGCGCAAACTCCACCACCTCGCCCTGCCGCAGCACCGCGACGCGATCGGCGATCTCCGCGACCACGCCGAAGTCGTGAGTGATGAAGAGCACGCCCGTGTCGTGCTTGCGCTGCAGCTCGCGGATCAACTCCAGGATCTGCGCCTGGGTCGTGACGTCGAGCGCCGTGGTCGGTTCGTCGGCGATCAGAAGGCGGGGATTCAAGACCAGCGCCATCGCAATCATGATGCGCTGCCGCTGGCCGCCCGAGAGCTGGTGCGGATACGACGCGATCATGCGTTCCGGCTCGGGCAGCTGCACGTCGCGCACGATCTCCAGCACCCGCAAGCGGCGATGCGCTGCCGAAAGCGCGGTGTGCGTCGCCAGCACCTCGTCGATCTGGTCGCCGCAGGTCATGACCGGGTTGAGCGCGGTCATCGGCTCCTGAAAGATCATCGACATTCGGGTGCAACGCAGCTCGCGCAGATGCGCCTCACTCGCCGCCAGCACGTCCTCTCCGTCGAGCAGCACCTGTCCACCCGCCGCGCGCAACGCGGCAGGCAAGAGGCCCATCGTTGCCTGCGCGATGACCGATTTGCCCGAGCCAGATTCGCCGACCAGACAGACGATCTCGCTCGCGTTGACGCTGAAGCCCGCGCGATCGACGGCCAGCGCGCGATCGGCTCCGGACGGCAACGCGATCGTCAGGCCGCGGACGTCGAGGACCGGAGGAGCGCTTCCGCTCACAAGCGCGCTCACAGGCGCTTGCTCAGCCGCGGATCGAGCGTGTCGCGCAAGCCGTCTCCGAGCATATTCACCGCGAGCACGGTCAACGCGAGCAGGATGCCGGGGTAGAGAATGTTGTGCGGAAAGATCCGGAACAGCGCGCGCCCCTCGGCCATGATGTTGCCCCACGTGGGTGTCTGTGGAGGAATGCCCACGCCCAGAAACGACAGGATCGCTTCGATCAGGATCGCCGACGCGGCGATATACGTTGCCTGCACGATCAGCGGCGGCACGGTGTTGGGGAGAATGTGGCGGACGATCAGCGGCAGCGTGGGTGTGCCGACCGAGATTGCGGCCTCGACGTAAGGCTCCTCACGCACCGACAGCACCACCGAGCGCACGAGGCGCACCACGCGCGGTATTTCCGGGATCACGATCGCGACGATCACCGCCAGGAGACCGGTCGACGAAAGCGATACCACGGCGATCGCCAGCAGGATGGCCGGAATCGCCATCAAGCCATCCATCACCCGCATGACGATGCCGTCGAGCCAGCGGATGTACCCGGCGATAAGGCCGATCACGAGCCCTATCGCGACGCTGATCAGCGCTACCGATGCGCCAACCAAAAGCGAAGCGCGTGCGCCGTAGACGACACGGCTGTAAACGTCGCGGCCGAGCGTGTCGGTGCCCATGTGATGCACCAGCGCGCTCTCGCGTCCGTCGGCGTTTCGCACGGTCTCCTCGTAGCCAGGCAGCTTGTTTCGAACCGCGGGATTGATGGCAGCCGGATCGACCGTGCCGAGCCACGGCGCGGCGAGCGCGATCGAGAACATGAGCGCGAGTATCGCCGCGCCGGCAACGACACCCGGATTGCGCAGTAAACGTCGGCCCACATGGGTCTGCGGCGCCGGCGGTGCGGCACGGTCGATTTCGCCCAGATCGGCAGCGATGCTCATGACCGGAAAGCTCTCACCGCATCAACTAACCGTTGCCCGCTCACTCCTTGCGCTCTCATCAATAGCGGATTCGTGGATCGAGCAGCGGGTAGGCGACGTCGACCAGAAGATTGATCAGCACGTACGCCAGCGAAAAGAGCAGGATCACCGCCTGTACGGTCGGATAGTCGCGGGCGAGCACGGCGTCGACGGTGAGGCGTCCGAGCCCGGGAATGCTGAACACGCTTTCGGTCACCACCACGCCGCCGATCAAAAGCGCGATGCCGAGCCCGATCACGGTCACGATCGGAACCGCCGCGTTGCGCAAGGCGTGCCGCATCAACACCACCCGATTGGTGAGACCTTTGGCGCGCGCGGTCCGTATGTAATCCTCGCCGAGCACTTCGAGCACGCTGGTGCGGGTGATGCGGGCGATGAGTGCGATGTAGATCACGGACAGCGCGAGACTGGGAAGGATCAAGCGCTGCACGAATCCGCCGAAGCCCTCCGAGAGCGGCTGGTACCCCTGCACCGGTAGCCAGTTGAGCCGGATCGAGAACACGTAGATCAGCGCATAGCCGATGACGAATACCGGCACCGAGAATCCCAGCACCGAGAAGCCCATGACGATCCGATCGAGCCAGGTTCCCTGGCGGTACGCGGCGACGACGCCGAGCGGCACCGAGATCACGATCGATAGCGCCATCGTCAGCGTCGCCAGCGAAAGGGTCGGCCCGACGCGGTCGGCGATAAGCTCCGCCACCTGCTTCTTGTAGAAAAAGGATTCGCCGAAGTCGCCGCTCAGCACGTGTCCAAGCCAGATGAAAAACTGGGAGACGATGGGTCGATCGAGGCCGAGCTTTTGCCGGATCTCGACGATGTCCTGCGACGTCGCGGCAGCGCCGGCGATGATCGATGCCGGATCGCCGGGCGTAAGACGCAACATGGAAAAGACGAATACGGCGACCACCGCCATGACCGGCAAGGTCGCGAGAAGACGGCGGCCGATGTAGGCGAGCATCGAGGGTCCCCCGGCTTCTCGCTGGGGCGGAAGGTCAGGGCCTACTTGCCGGTCTTGCTGATATTCCAGAAGACCGACGCGGGCGCCACCACGTAACCGTCGACGTTCTTGCGCGAGGCGCCCGGCTGATACCACTGTCCCAGGTGAATGTGAGTCGGATATTGCGTCCAGCGCACCTGGACTGCTTCGGCGATCGCTTTATGCCTGGCCGGATCGGTCTCGCGCGCGAAGTCATCGCGCAGCTTTTCTATTTGCGTGTCGCAGGGCCAGCCGAACAAGGCCTTGTCGCAACTCGAGTTGAGGAACGCGGTCGACACCGGATTCAGGATGTCGGCCGAAACCCACGAAGTGATGAAAGCGTGCCAGCCGCCCTGCGCCGGCGGATCCTTTTTCGCGCGCCGCGCGACCACCGTCTGCCAGTCCATCGATTGCATGTCGACTTTGAAACCGGCCTTTTCCATCAGCGATTTCGCGACCGGCGCGAGATTGGTGAGCACCTGCAGGTCGGTCGAATGCATCAGCACGATGGGCGTGCCGTCGTACCCGCCTTCCTTGAGCAGCGCCTGAGCCTTGGCAAAATTCGACTCGAGCAATCCATCCATACCCTTGTCCGACGCAAGCGGGGTGCCGCAGACGAACAACGCCTTGCAGACCTTGTAGTACTGCTTGTCGCCGATCGTCGCCTGCAGGAAGTCCTGCTGATTGAACGCATAGAGCAGCGCCTGCCGGATCTTGACGTTGTCGAACGGTTTCGCGGTCGTGTTGAATCGAAACGCATATTGGTTTCCCAGCGGATTCCAGTCGACCAGCTTGATGTTCCCGTCGTTGCGCAATATGGGCAGCAGATCGTGCGAAGGCTGCTCGATGAAGTCGATCTCGCCTGCAATCAGCGCGTTGACCGCGGTCTGCTGGTCGGCGACCACTTTCCACTCGACGCGATCGACTTTCGCCACCTTGCCTCCGGCGAGCCCCGACGGCGGCTCGGCGCGCGGCTTGTACTTGTCGAACTTGACGTAAACGGCCTTGTCGCCCGGCTTCCAGTCGTCCTTCCTGAACACGAACGGACCGGAGCCGGTATAGTCGGAGATCTGCTCGTTGGGGCTCGTCTCGGCGACGCGCTTGGGCATCATGAACGGCACTGCGGATGACGGCTTGCCCAGCGCAGTCAGCACCAGCCCTGTCGGCGCACTCAAGACAATCTTGAAGGTCCCGGCATCGACGACCGGCATATCCTTCACGAACGACATCATCTTCTGGCCCATCGCGTCCTTGGCGCCCCAACGCTTGATCGACGCCACGCAATCCTCGGCGGTCACGGGCTTGCCGTCATGCCACAAGAGACCGCCACGCAAGGTGAAGGTGTAGGTCAGCTTGTCGGCGGAGAGATCGAACTTTTCCACCATCTGCGGCTTGATCTGGTTGTTCGCATCGGTCGCGAACAGCGTGTCGTAGATCATGTAGCCGTGATCGCGGGTGATATAGGCCGTGGTCCAGATCGGATCGACGATTTTGAGGTCGGAGTGCTTGACCACGCGCAGCGTGGTCTGCGCCTCGGCGCTGACCATCGCTAATGTGGCGAAGAGCGCCGCCGTCGTTGTGAGCAGCGCGAGCTTGCAGGAGCGAAGGTTCAGCATGAGGTTCCTTGACTGGGGCATCGGGAAGAAGTCCCGATGAGGCGCGGCGCGCGCACGGCGAGGAAGCACGATAGCCGATGGGTGGCGGTCATGGCAATGGGCTACCATGCAGGATCGATGGGCGTCAGCACGCCCGCGCGCGCTTCGATCGCCTCGGCTGCGGCAAGACACAAGTCTTCGCGAAAGCGCGGTCCCACGATTTGCACGCCCATCGGCAGCCCGTCCACAGCGGCGGTCGGCACGGCCATCGCCGGGAGACCGAGCACCGGAACCGCCATCATGGTCGCGCACTCGCGCCACAAGGCCGCGGTACGCGCGGCACTTTCGATGTCGAAGCCTTGCCGGTACACCGGTTCCGAGCAGATCGGCGCCAGCACCAGCGGCACGCGATCCAGAAAGAGGGTCCACTCGCGGATCAACCGTGTGCGTTCCGCCAGCGATTTCATGTATGACAAGGCATCGGGCGATGGAATGTTGTCGAACATGAAACGGACCGCGGTGCGAATTCCCGCGTCGCCTTCCTTTTCGATCAGCGGCAGCGAAAAATGACGAAACTCCGGCATCTGCATCTCGAACCAGAGCTTCTTGGCGCGCGTGAAACCCGGCGTTCTGTCGTCGACGATCTCGTACCCGGCTTCGGCGAGTGACGCCGCAGCTTGCTCGAGCGCGCGGGCAACCGACGGCTGCAGCTTGGCGCCGGCAAGATCGCGCGCTTCAGTGACGACGGCGACGCGGATCGGCTGTCGCGACGAAGGCGCCGGCCCATCTAGCGGCGCCGGCGTCCACCAGGGATCGCGCGGATCGCGAGCCGCCATCGCGACGAGACCCAGACGCACGTCGGCGACGCTGCGTGCAAGAGGGCCCTGTACCGACATCAGTTGCGACGACAGCGAACGCTCGGCGGTCTGCGTCGGGTTGTATGCGGGCACGCGCCCGAATGACGGACGGATGCCCGCCAGGCCGCAACAATACGCGGGAAATCGCACCGAACCGGCGATGTCGTTGCCGTGCGCCAGCGGCGTGATGCCCGCAGCGACCGAGGACGCGGCGCCTCCTGACGAGCCGCCAGGGGTATGCGTTTTCGACCACGGGCTATAGGTGCGCCCGCGCAAATCGTTCACCGTATCGAGCCTGAAGCTGAAAGCCGGCGTATTGGTGCGGCCGAGAATGACCGCGCCTGCCTTCTTCCAGTTGGCGACGATCGGGCTGTCGTGCAGGGCGATGATGTTCTGAAAGCCGACCACGCCGTTGGTCGTCGCAGAGCCTTGCTGGTCGACGTTTTCCTTGATGGTAACGGGTACACCGTGCAACGCACCGAGCTCGTCGCCTCTCGCGACCGCCGCATCGGCGCGATCGGCGGCCTCTCGTGCGCTCCTGGACAGATCGACCGTCACCGCATTGAGCTTGGTGTTGACTGCGGCCATGCGACCGAGGCACGAGTCCAGCGCCTCTCGCGCCGAGATGTCGCGACCACGGATCGCCGCCGCGGTGCGGGTTGCGGTCCAGCGCCAGATATCGTCGCTCATCGCAATCGGGCCACGCTGTCCGGGCGGCGAGGTTTGCGCGTCGAAGCGATTCCGGCTACTCTCGCCCGGCGCTTTTCGTCCGGCGCCATGACGGGAAACCCGGCGGGAGAACCGATGAGCCTGATCGCCGTAGGCGGCTTCCAGCACGAGACCAACACTTTCGCGCCGTCAAAAGCCGATTTCAAAGCTTTCGAGGATGGCGGCGGCTGGCCGCCGCTGACGTCCGGCGAGGCAATCGCGCCGCGCCTTTCCGGCGCCAACATTCCGGCGGCGGGCGCCATCGATACGCTGCACGCTCTGGGGCATCGCACGGTCGGTCTCGTATGGGGCGCGGCGTCTCCCTCGGCGCACGTCACGCGCGACGCCTACGAGCGGATCGCCGGCGACATGCTAGCACGGCTGCAAGCGGCCGGTCCGGCGGACGGGATCTATCTCGACCTCCACGGCGCCATGGTCGCCGAGCACCTCGACGACGGCGAGGGCGAGCTCTTGTCGCGCGTGCGGCGCCTGGTCGGCGATCGCGTTCCGATCGTCGCCAGCCTCGATCTGCACGCCAACGTCACGCAGGCAATGATCAGGCACTGCGACGCACTGGTGTCTTACCGCACCTATCCTCATGTCGACATGGCGGCCAGCGGCGAGCGCGCGGTTCGTCTTCTCGAGCGCATGCTCGCCGACGGCGAAGCGCCGGGGAAATCGTTTCGCACGCTCGATTTCCTAACCGGACTGCCGTCGCAATGCACCCTCATCGAGCCGGCGAAGAGCCTCTACGCCATGCTCGCGCGGCTCGAACCCGAGCACGACACCGTGCTTTCGTTCACGCCCGGCTTTCCGATGGCCGATTTTCCGGAATGCGGCATGGCGGTATTGGGCTACGGTCCCGACCTTGCGCGGGTGGAGATCGCGACCGCGTCGCTTGCCAATGCGATCGCCGATGCGGAGGGCGAATTTTCGATGGAGCTGTTCACCCCGGAAGCGGCCGTGTCGCGCGCAATGCAGCGCGGCGAGCCGGGCGCGCCCGTGGTGCTCGCCGATACCCAGGACAATCCGGGCGCCGGCGGCAACGGCGACACCACCGGCTTGCTTGCCGCTCTGCTTGCGCGTCGCGCGCCGGGGTCGGTCCTGGGTCTGCTGATCGATCCGCCATCGGCCGTCAAAGCGCAGGTCATCGGCGCCGGTCACAAAGCGATATTCGAGCTCGGTGAGATTTCCGGTGTGAAGGGGCACGTGCCGCTCGCCGGAGAGTTTTCGATCGAGCGCGTGGCGGATGGGCGATTTACCTGCACCGGTCCGATGTTCTCGGGATTCCGCATGGATTTGGGGCCGATGGCGGTGCTGGAGAAAGACGGCGTGCGGGTGGTGCTTGCATCGCGCAAATGTCAGGCGGCGGACCAGGAAATGTTCCGTCACGTCGGCATCGAACCGAGGACCCAGCGGATCCTCGCGCTCAAGAGCTCGGTGCATTTTCGCGCCGATTTCGAGCCAATCGCCAGGGAGGTGCTGGTGGTCGTCGCACCGGGCCCCGCAAAAGCGGATCCGACGATGTTCGAGTGGTCGCGCTTGCGCAAAGGACTGCGCCTCAAACCCCTGGGACCGGCATTCGGGAACATCGCCTCGACTTGAGATTTCCCCGGACCTTAGCGATTTAGACCATGCCGCGCCGCTATGTCATCGCTCTGATCAAGCACGAGACCAATACCTTCTCGCCCCTCGCGACGCCGCTGTCGTCGTTCGGTCACGGCAACGGCCCCGCGTTCGGCGATGCGGCGCGTGCGCGATTCACCGGCACCAATACCCCGATGGGCGCCTATCTCGACCTCGCCATGCACGAAGGCGCGGAGATCGCGACTCCAGTGGCCGCCGAAGCGTGGCCGTCGAACAAGGCTTCCCGCGCAAGCTTCGAAGAACTCGTGCGGCCGCTGGAGGACGCGGTGCGCGCCGGCTGCGACGCCGCGTTCCTCGACCTGCACGGCGCGATGGTCATCGAGGATTGCGACGATGCCGAAGGCGAGATCGTCCGCCGCTTGCGCCGAATCGCGCCGGAGCTGCCGATTGCGGTTACGCTCGACTATCACACCAACCTTTCCGGCGACCTGGTCGACAATGCAACCGTGATCACCGGCTACAAGACGTATCCGCACGTGGACATGTACGACGTGGGACGCTTGTGCGGAGAAATCCTGATCCGCAAGCTTAACCGCGAGATCGAGCCGGTGATGGCTTGGGGATGGAAGCCTCTCCTTGCGTCGGTCATGCGCCACGCGCCTAAAGACGGGCCCTCGGGCGACATCCTGCGCTACGCGCGCGAGATGGAGGGAAGCGGCAAGGTCCTGGCCGCGACATTGCTGCCTTCATTTCCGCATGCCGATACACCGTACACCGGCGTCTCCGCGATCGTGGTCGGCGACGCGAAGCGCGGCGGCGGGGAAGCCGCCGCCAGGGAAGTGTGCGAACGCATGCTCGACATCGCCTGGCAACGGCGAGCCGAGTATGCGTTCGTCGCGGCGCCGTTGGCGGAGTCGGTGGCAGCCGCGAAGCAGCTCGGCGATGCACCGCAGGACGGCCCGGTGCTATTGATCGATCACTGCGACAACTGCGGCTCGGGTGGCGCGCAGGATGTGATGGCGGTCGTCGCCGAGATCTTGCGTCAGGAGCTCGACGACGTCGCGATCGCGCCGATCCGCGACCCGGCCGCGGTCGCGCAAATGATAGCCGCGGGCGTCGGCAACCGGGTCGCGCTCGACCTGGGCGGCAAGACCGATATGCCGTCGATCGGCGTCAAGGGCGAGCCGCTTTCCATTTCAGGCCGCGTGCTGGCGATCACCAACGGCGAGTTCACCATAACCGGACCGATGTATACCGGCATCCGGACTTTTCTGGGCCGCACCGCCGTGCTCGGCGTTGATAACGCGGGCAAGGCTTCGGCGCCTCGCGTCGAGATCGTGATCACCGAGCGCGGTCACGAGCCAATGGACCTCGGTATATTCACCCATTGCGGAATCGATCCGCGACAGAAGCGATTCATCATGCTCAAGTCGCGCATCCACTATCGCGCCGGCTTCGGCGGACTCGCGTCGCACGTCGTCGAATGCGCAGGCGTCGGCGTCACCAACGCGGATCTCTCGGTGTATCGTTACCAGAAGCTCAGGCGGCCGATCTATCCGCTGGACCCGCTCTGAAGCGGGAAGCGCAGACGTGCCCTCCACTTCTCCCATCCGCATGCCCGACTACAATCTTCTGATTGACATCGGTAACACCTTCCTGAAATGGGGACTGTTCCGAAACGGCTCGAGTGGCGACGCGCGCGAGAATCGCCTCGAGTCTGGGCACGTGCTTCTGGCCGAGATACCAGCGCTTGCGCTGCAGTTCGCGAAATTTCGCGCGCCGGCGCAAATCATCATCTCCAATGTCGCCGGCACACGGGTGCGGTCGACCATCATCCGTGTGCTCGAAGTCTGGTCGAATGCGCCCTCCCCATACTGGCTGATTCCACTCGCGGAGCAATGCGGCGTCATCAACCGTTATCGCAACCCCGCCCAGCTCGGCAGCGACCGGTGGGCGGCGCTGATCGGCGCGCGCGAGCTGCTGGGAGCCAAGCCGGCGCTGGTCGTTGTGTGCGGCACCGCAACGACCATCGATTTTCTCGCCGCCTCGGGAGAGTTCAAGGGCGGCGTGATCCTGCCCGGCGTCGGGCTAATGCTGCGCTCGCTGCACGAAAACACTGCGGCGCTGCCCGACGCCGACGGAGAATACGTCGACAATCCGACGCAGACCGTCGACGCCATCGCCAGCGGTTGCCAGCATGCGCAGGCTGGAGCAATCGAGCGGCTCTACCACCTGCACGCGGCAAGCGAGCCCGAGCTCGCGTGCGTGCTCTCCGGCGGTGCCGCGCGAGCGCTCGCCCCACGGCTGACCACTCCCTTCGAGCTGCACGAAAATCTGGTGCTGGAAGGGCTTTACCGGATCAGTCAAACGCACGCGGGTGCGTAGCGACGCGACCCTGCGGCAAGGGCGTCCGGTCGGCGAAGAGTGCGCGCGCGCTCGAATCGCAGGATAATCGGCGTTCAATAGCGGAGATAAACCATGAGCGAGCAGCGGGAAGTCGTCATCCTGAGCGGCGTGCGTACCGCCATTGGTGATTACGGGGGCAGCCTGAAGGACATTGCGCCGACGGAGCTCGCGGCGCGTGTCGTCAAAGAAGCGGTGAGTCGCGCCAAGGTCGATCCCACCGACATCGGCCAATGCGTTTTCGGCAACGTGCTGCACGGCGAGCCCAAGGACATGTATCTGTCGCGGGTGGCGTGCGTCAATGGGGGCCTGCCGCACGGAACGGGCGCGCTGACGCTCAACCGCTTGTGCGGCAGCGGCCTGCAGGCGATCGTCAGCGCATCGCAATATATCCTCCTCGGCGACATCGACGCTGCGGTGGCCGGCGGCGCCGAGAGCATGAGCCGCGCGGCGTACATGAATCTGACGCAGCGCTGGGGTGCGCGCATGGGGGACGCCAAGCTGCTCGACGCGATGGTGGGCGCGCTGACCGATCCGTTCGACACTATCCACATGGGCGTAACCGCCGAGAACGTCGCCGCCAGGTGCGGCATCTCGCGCGAGCAGCAGGATGCGTTCGCCGTCGAGAGCCATAAACGCGCCGCGGCGGCAATTGCCGCCGGTCATTTCAAGAGCCAGATCCTGCCGATCGAGCTCAAGAGCAAGAAAGGACCGCTGCAATTCGACACCGACGAGCACGTCCGCGGCGACGCGACGATCGAAGGCATGGCGAAGCTCAAAGCAGTGTTCATCAAGGAGAACGGCAGCGTCACCGCGGGCAACGCGTCGGGCATCAACGATGCAGCAGCCGCAGTGGTGCTGATGGAAAAATCGGCGGCAGCGAAAAAGGGCCTCAAGCCGATGGCCCGGCTGGTCGCCTACGGCCACGCCGGGGTCGACCCCAAGATCATGGGCCTGGGTCCCGTCGGCGCGGTTCCCCGCGCTCTCGCCAAGGCGGGGCTGAAGCTCGATCAGATGGACGTCATCGAATCGAACGAGGCATTTGCCGCCCAGGCGCTCGGCGTCAGCAAGGAGCTCGGCATGAACGCGGCCAAGGTCAACCCGAACGGCGGTGCGATCGCGCTCGGGCACCCGATCGGCGCCACCGGATGCCTGTTGACGGTGAAAGCGATGTACGAGCTTCAGCGCACCGGCGGGCGCTACGGCCTCGTGACCATGTGCATCGGTGGCGGTCAGGGAATCGCGGCGGTTATCGAGCGGATGTAGCGACGTGAGCAGCGAGCCAGGTCCCGCTCGCGTAGCGAGTGGGGTGCGAGCGCCCGCGAATCGGCGCTGGCCGGCGACACGCAGCATTGCATCTGCGCAATAGGCGCAAAGAGCCGGCGCTGTGAGCAGCGATAGGA
>VBDA01000249.1:14465-15035 GCA_005883655.1 Betaproteobacteria bacterium
TCCAACCGGCAGGTGTCCCAGATTGGCGGACAAGTCAGCATTTTCTCCCGACGAAAAACAGAGGGCATCTGCAAGAATAACAATCTGACCGTTTTGTTGGCCAGTGACAGACAGAATCTGTGCGACAGGACCGGCTAAGCCTCTGATCCTAATCAAAACGCTGTCGCTGGTAGTGGGGGCAGGTGGCTCGACCAATAGCGTTACCAGGCCTTTTGCGTCATGGGAACCAAATCCCAGATAGAGCGCAATCAGCGCCGGCCAGAAGTATTTCATTGTTGCGTCAGCATAGTCTTCGATCTTGAATGCGCGATCGCCTTCATCGGACTTCGCTCCAACGTAAAATCCTGCCAAAAAAGTCCAGTTATTGCTGTCTACCGATAGTGGGAGCTTACGAAGCCACCACGAGCGTCGTGGCGGATATGAATACGACGGCGGGCTCAAGCTGCGTCGCTCGTGCCACGGCGATGTTCAGTTAGTCTTGCTCCCTGATCGCCAAGTGCCGGTCTGGCGAGTTACGGCTTCTGTACGGCTCTTGACGACGATCAGCTCGTGACATCAATCGCGACGAAG
>VBDA01000249.1:15046-16095 GCA_005883655.1 Betaproteobacteria bacterium
CGCCTCGGTCCTGCGCGCCGAGATGGTCGGCCACCAGTTGCACGAATTCGTCCTGCGTCGCGGCCCTTTGCGCCGCGCGGTTGGCCACCACTCGCGCGATAGGTCCCAGATACGTCGCCAGACGCATCGTCGTCTGATCGACGAAGCTCTGTTCGAGCACCGCGACCCCGGCGCGAGTGCGCTGTCCCGTGGTCGAGCCGGATTGTCTCGCCTTGCGCGCAGCGCTAGCGGTCGCGCCGCCGTCGTCGAAGAAACGCTGGCGGTGCGCGGGATCGCTGATGTTCTCGGCCAGCAGCGTATAAAGCTCGTCGACGTCGCCGGTCCGCTCGGCGGCCCGCCTTATCATGACCCGCGCCATCGGCCCGACATAGTGCGCAAGCTGGCGCTCGACCGTGCGCAACACGGTGTCATCCCAGGCGGAGACCGCCGACGTGGGTTCCATTCTCACCCCCGCCATATTGAGCTGCGTCGCGCCGAGCGGATCATCGGTCACGTCGGCAAGCGCTTCGCACGCCTGCCTCAGCGCACGGCTTAAGGCCTTCGCATTCTGAAACCGCGCGTCCGGATTTTTTTCCAGCGCCGTCGCGATCACGGCATCGATGGTCGGCGACAAGGCCAGACGCGAGACCGTCGACGCCGGGCGCGGATCCTCGTGACAAATCTTGTAGGCAATGGTCTCGAGCGCGCCGCTGAACGGCTTTTCGCCGGCAACGAGCTCGTAGAAGACGACGCCGGCGCTAAAGAGATCGGTCCGGCGGTCGACCACCAGTCCCTGACATTGCTCCGGCGACATGTACGACGGCGTGCCCATCACCATACCCAACGATGTCAGGCTCGAGGTATCGATGCGGGCGATGCCGAAATCCGCGACTTTCAGCGTGCCCGATTCGGTCAGGATCAGATTGGCCGGCTTGATGTCGCGATGGATGACCCCTCGCTCGTGCGCGAAATCCAGCGCCAGCAAGAGCTGAGTCATGATCGTCGCGATCTGCGCCAGATCGAAGGCCGCCCCGCGATTCAAAAAATCGCGAAGTCCGGTGCCCTCGACA
>VBDA01000206.1 GCA_005883655.1 Betaproteobacteria bacterium
GTTAGGAAAGCTCGGGATGGTCGCCGCCGCGGCAAGGATCGATGCTCCAGAGACGCACAAGCGCTCTGTTGCCGCCAGAAAAGCGCACAACCAGGCTAAGGGCAGCGATCCTTGGTCTTGTCGATGCGCGCTCGTCCGCTGTTCGCCAGCACGACTTTGAGCGCGTTCTGGCCCGGCTTGCAGATGACAAAAGTACCCATCTGCAGCGCGCCGCTGAGAAGCCGGGCGTGCCCTAGACTGGTATAGGAAACATAGTCTTCTACGGGTCGGTTGCCATGCATCGTGATGCCGTCGCCCACAGGACCTTCCCTGCGCAGAACAATCGTGTCGTCGTCAACTTGTCCCGAGCGATTCTCATCGACGAACAGTAACCAGCCCTGCTCCCAGCCGCCGACGTCGCTGCACTGGCGCCGGTCGCGCGTTTTGCACAGATTGACGCGATAGCCGTGCTTGATCGCCTCGCTCCGCGCGATGTCGAGCGTATCGGCGATGTAGTGTGCGTGGTTCGCCAACTGCTGAGCGGCAATCCAATCGCGGTAAGCGGGAAGTGCGGCAGTCAGCAACAGACCGAAAATGACCAACGCGATCGTGATCTCGATGAACGTGAAGCCGCGACCCGTCGTGCGCCGACACCTCTCCCTGAACCATGCTGTCTCCATGCCGCCCTCCCCTGATTGCGGAGCGCAAACGATGGTTCGCGCCAATCGCAAATCGTAGTCGGTGACACCGGGGACATTGCCTCCACCTTCGGTCTAAGCGTCTGGTCTGATTGACAAGAGCAGAGGCACTCGGGGGCATGCGATAATCATCTTCTCCCTCGCTGCGGAAATGCTAGCCAGGGCCGTCACGCACACGACGATCCTCCAACGCGATCGCACCATGTCCGCCTCCAAGTTCGTCTGGGATGACCCGCTGCGCCTCAACGATCAGCTGGCCGAGGACGAAAGAATCGTGCGCGACGCCGCCCATCGTTACGCGCAGGACAAGCTTCTGCCGCGCGTCACCGCGGCGTTCCGGCACGAGGTTTCCGATCCGGCGATCTTCGGCGAAATGGGCGCTCTCGGAATGCTCGGATCGACGCTGCCCGCAGAATACGGTGGCGCGGCGCTGAACTACGTCTGTTATGGTCTGATCGCTCGCGAAATCGAGCGCGTCGACTCGGGATACCGGTCGATGATGAGCGTGCAGTCATCGCTGGTGATCTATCCGATTCATGCCTACGGTTCGGAATCGCAGCGAAAGAAATTTCTGCCGAAGCTGGTCAGCGGTGCTGCCATCGGCTGCTTTGGTCTTACCGAACCGGACCACGGCTCCGATCCCGGCTCGATGACAACGCGGGCGCGGTCGGTCGCCGGCGGCTATAGCCTCTCCGGCAACAAGATGTGGATCTCCAACTCGCCGATCGCCGATATTTTCGTGGTGTGGGCAAAGACCGACGACGGCGTCATTCGCGGTTTCATTCTCGAGAAGGGCATGCGCGGCCTGTCCGCGCCCAGGATCGAGGGCAAGTTCAGCCTGCGCACATCGGTCACCGGCGAAATCGTGATGGACGATGTGTTCGTGCCCGAGGAAAACCACCTGCCCGATGTCGAGGGCCTCAAGGGCCCCTTCGGCTGTCTGAACAACGCACGCTATGGCATCGCCTGGGGGGCGCTCGGCGCGGCGGAATTCTGCTGGCACGCGGCGCGCCAATACGTGCTCGATCGCACGCAGTTCGGGCGGCCGCTGGCGGCCAATCAGCTGATTCAGAAGAAACTGGCAGACATGCAGACAGACATCACGCTGGGGCTGCAGGGGTGCCTGCGCCTTGGCCGGCTCAAGGACGAGGGCCGCGCGGCGCCGGAGATAACGTCCATCATGAAGCGCAACTCATGCGGCAAGGCGCTGGACATCGCGCGGATGGCGCGAGACATGCACGGCGCCAACGGTGTCGTCGATGAGTTCCACGTCATACGACACGTGCTCAATCTCGAAACCGTGAACACCTACGAAGGCACGCACGACGTGCATGCGCTCATCCTCGGCCGCGCCCAGACCGGCATTTCCGCGTTCGACTAGGTAATTCTGATTATCGTGATCAAGCTCTACAGCTATTTTCGATCGTCGGCTGCGTATCGGGTTCGAATCGCGCTCAATCTCAAGAGCCTTCCCTACGAATACCTGCCCGTGCATCTGGTGAAGGGGGAGCAGCGCGACGAGCGATATCGCGCGCTCAATCCGCAGGCGCTGGTTCCCATGCTGATCGACGACCGCGAGACCATTACCCAGTCGATGGCGATCGTCGAATATCTGGACGAGACGGTGCCGGAGCCACCGCTGTTGCCCGCCACGCCGGAAGCTCGCGCCCGCGTGCGAGCTATCGCCCAAGCCATCGCGTGCGACATCCATCCGCTGAACAACCTGCGGGTGCTGAAGTATTTGACCGGCACGCTCGGCGTGAGCGAGGACGCGAAAAACGGCTGGTACCGGCACTGGATCGAGCTTGGGCTCGCGGCGCTCGAGGCGCAGCTTGCCAGGGACAGCCGGACCGGCGCATTCTGTCACGGAGAGAAACCGACGCTTGCCGATGTCTGCCTCATTCCGCAGCTCGCCAACGCGCGCCGGTACGCTTTTTCCATCGACGCGTATCCAACGCTCGGACGAATAGAATCGCATTGTCTTGCGCTGGACGCCTTCGCGCGCGCGGCACCCGCCCGTCAGCCCGACGCGGGCTGATGGCTATCCGGCGGGAAAATTGACTCAGAACCGGACGCGCGAGCGCGCCGCGAGACGCATACTCGCCAAGCTGATGACTGCATAGGAGCCTCGATGAAATACGCCATTCCCGCCTGGGATTGCCCTTCGGTGCCGGTTGCAGGCGGAGCCCTTTTATACCCCGTGCGCCATATCTACTGCGTCGGGCGAAACTACGCGGAGCACGCGCGGGAGATGGGCGGCGATGCGGCCAAGGAGCCGCCTTTCTTTTTCACCAAGCCGGCGGATGCGATCGTGCCGGTCGTTCCGCCCGATGTCGGCCATGTGCAATACCCGCTGGCCACCAAAAACTACCACCACGAAATCGAGCTCGTCGTTGCCATCGGTGCGCGCGGCGTTCGCGTCGCGCCGGAGCGTGCCAACGCCCTGATCTACGGCTATGCGGTCGGCCTCGACATGACGCGGCGCGATCTGCAAGCGGCGCTGCGCGAAATCAAGCGCCCCTGGGATCTGGGCAAGTCCTTCGCGCAGGCGGCGCCGATAGCGCCCATACACCCGGTCAGCGAAGTCGGCTACGTGAGCCGTGGCCGCATCTCGCTCGAGGTCAACGGCGCGGTCAGGCAACAGGGCGATTTGGCGGACATGATCTGGGATGTCCCGCATGTGCTGCATTTTCTTTCGCAATACTACGAGCTGCTGCCAGGCGATCTGATCTTTACCGGTACGCCGTCCGGCGTCGGCGCGGTGGTCGCCGGAGATGTGTTGGTTGGGCGCATCGAGTCGCTGGGCGAGCTCAAGATCAGCATCGATGAGGCTGTGGCGCAGACATGACTGCGGTCTGATTTCGGCAAGAATCCGGGCATGACTTCATCCGGGGCCGCCTTCGCCGAGCGTGAATACAATCTGCGAGCAGCGTTTCCAGATCATCCGCAGTGGTTCGCGCGCTGGGCTGATGACAGCGAGCGATCGCGTGCGTCGATGCGCGTGCTGCGCGACGTGCGCTATGGTCCGGGGCCCAAGCAGACCGTTGACCTCTTCCCGGCGGAGCGCCCGCGTGGCGCGCTGCTGTTTATTCACGGGGGCTATTGGCGCGCTCTGGACAAGGATGACCATTCCTTCATCGCGCCGTCATTCGTCGCCGAAGGCATCGGCGTCGCAGTCGTCAATTACGATCTGTGTCCTAGCGTTCGCATTGCGCACATCGTCGAACAGTGTCGGCAGGCCGTCGATTGGTTGACACGCGAGGGCGAAAGCCACGGCGTACCGGCGCAGCGCCTGATCGTCGGCGGACACTCGGCGGGCGGGCATCTGACGGCGATGATGTTCGCGACCGACTGGAAGGCGCGCGGAACACCGGCTGGCGCGATGGTCGGAGGTGTGTCGATCAGCGGCGTGTTCGATCTGGAGCCGCTGGTAGGGGTGTCGTTCAACAGCGATCTCGGCCTCGATCCGCAAAGCGCGCGCGAGCTCAGTCCGATCCATCTCGATCCCCGGCTCGACGCACCGCTCTTGCTGGCAGCGGGGGCCGACGAGACAAGCTTGGGCGCGCTGTCGTCCAAGGACGCGCAACGGGCCGCTTTTCGTTCCGGGCAGACACCACTTCAGTGTACTGAGCGAGTTTGCCGACCCGCAAAGCGAGCTTTTCGCAGCGACCATGGACATCTTCGACAGCGAGTGAAGTTGCGAAACCGGCGGGGAGACGCGACGCATCGCAGCACGTATAATGTTGTCATCGCTCGTTCGGCTCGCTGCTTCGCGGCAAAATGACTGCGCCAAAAACGACTGCGCCAAAACTGCACGCCATCGACAGCGCGCGCGCTTCGTCGGGCTCGGCTCGGCATTCTCCTTCCATCAGCGCGATTCCGGAAATCATCGCCGAGCTCAAGGCGGGCCGGATGGCGATACTGGTCGATGAAGAGCAGCGCGAAAACGAAGGCGACCTCGTCGTCGCGGCTGACGCCATCACGCCGGATATTGTCAATTTCATGGCCAAGTTCGGCCGAGGCCTGGTATGCATGCCGATCACCGAGGAGCGCGCTCGGCAGCTCGGCCTCGCACCGATGACGCCTGTAAACCGATCGCTTCACGGCACCAATTTCACGGTATCGATCGAAGCCGCCGAGGGTGTCACGACGGGAATTTCCGCGGCCGATCGCGCGCACACCATCCGCGTGGCATGCGCGGCGCACGCCCGCCCGGAAGACATCGTCCAGCCGGGTCATGTATTCCCCTTGGTCGCCCATGCCGGCGGCGTCCTTGCCCGAGCCGGCCATACCGAGGCGTGTTGCGATCTGGCACGGCTCGCCGGATTCTCCCCGGCCGCGGTTCTGTGCGAGATCATGAACGACGACGGTTCGATGGCGCGCTTGCCTGACCTCGTCGAATTCGCGCGCACGCACACGCTGAAAATCGGCGCGATCGCGGACCTGATTCACTATCGCAGCCAGCATGAACGCCTGATCGAGCGTATCGGCGAGCGGCCGATACGTACCGTGGAGGGCGAATTTCGCTTGGTCGCATTTCGCGACAAGCTGAGCGACTCAACGCATCTCGCGCTCGTTCGCGGCGACATCGACGCCGCGCGTGAAACTGTCGTCCGTGTGCACGAGCCGGTGTCGATCGTCGATTTGCTCGACTACGGCAGCCGTGCGCACTCGTGGACCATCCCAGCCGCGCTGGCGCGGTTGGCGCAGGCCGAACGCGCCGTGCTGGTGCTGCTGCATCGGCCCGAGTCGGCGCAGGAGCTGCGGCAGCGCGCAATCGGCGAGCAGGCGTCCACAGACACCAAAATGGATCTGCGCAACTACGGCATCGGCGCGCAAATTCTGCGCGACCTCAACGTAGGCAAAATGCGTTTGCTCGCCCGGCGTCGCAAAATGCCGAGCATGGCCGGATTCGATCTCGAAGTTACTGCGCACGAGGAGGCTCCTCCTCAGTTTTCTGCTCAGTCTCATACTCAGTTTCCTACTCAGTTTCCTACTTAGACATCGGCATCGTGAAGCGTGGACCTTGGTTCGACTTCCGCATGGAATATCGCGTTGGTGGTCCGCGGCGACCACGTAACCGAGGGTAGCCGAGCGCAACCGATCCCGGCCAGCACATCATGACTCCCCGCAAGATTGCGACCAATACGCGTGCCGAGCATATGCGCGTCGGCGTCGTGCTCTGCCGCTTCAATGCCGCGATCGGCCAGCCGTTGCTGGAGGGCGCATTGCGCGCGCTCGGCGAGGCAGGCGCGCAGGAGTCATCGATCACTGTTGTCACGGTGCCCGGCGCGTTGGAGGCACC
>VBDA01000207.1 GCA_005883655.1 Betaproteobacteria bacterium
CCATGATGAAGATGGTCAAGCTCGACATCGCCGCGCTGCAAGCGGCTTATGCAGGAACGCCGGGTTGAACGTCCGCTGTTCATAACGCGCGATCCTGCTTCGGGTGAACGCCGTCATGCGCAGCGGCAGACTGGGGATTTGCCAGCTACCCGCATCGCGGCGCTTCGAGTTGCTTGAGCACTCGCTGACCTGCGTAGCGGCCTGCCGCTGCCGTTGGGCGGCGCGTGGGCAGACATAATTCGTCCTCCCTCGCGCGTGCGCCAAGTCCGGTATAATTCTCACTATTAGGCGCGTAGCTCAGCTGGTTAGAGCACCACCTTGACATGGTGGGGGTCGTTGGTTCGAGTCCAATCGCGCCTACCACCTTTTTACTGAAGCTTGCGAACGCTCATTGTTGTTAAGGAAAGACATGGTTATGACACCGCGAACGCGTTTGGAGACCGACTGACGATCATCGAGTTCGCACGCGGCTGTCCCGTGAAAGATGCGGAAAAAGTGCGGCTCGTCCGCACTTTTTTTTGCAATCGGATTCGCACGATTCCCAAAGGGAACACGCACCATGCCTGATGTCCGACTACCCGACGGCGCCGTCAAACACTTCGACGCGCCGGTCACAGTGGCAGAGGTCGCCTCGGCGATCGGGCCGGGACTTGCCAAAGCCGCTCTCGCCGGCAGGATCGACGGCAAGCTGGTCGACACCTCCTTCGTGATCGACCGCGACGCAAGCCTCGCCATCGTCACCGACAAGGATCCGGATGGGCTCGAAGTGCTCCGCCACTCCACCGCGCACCTGCTCGCCTACGCGGTCAAGGAACTCTTTCCTGACGCACAGGTGACCATCGGCCCGGTGATCGAAGACGGCTTTTATTACGATTTTTCCTATAAGCGTCCGTTCACGCCGGAGGACCTTGCGGCGATCGAACAGCGCATGGCCGAGCTCGCGAAAAAAGACGAGCCGGTCACGCGAAAGCTCATGCCGCGCGACGAAGCGGTCAAGTTTTTCGAGTCCCTGGGCGAGCATTACAAGGCCGAGATCATCGCCTCGATTCCATCCAATGAGGATATTTCGCTCTACAGCGAGGGCGCATTCACTGACCTTTGCCGCGGCCCACACGTGCCGTCGACCAGCAAGCTCAAGGTGTTCAAGCTCACCAAGCTGGCGGGTGCGTATTGGCGATGGCACCGCGTGGGCGAAAAAAGACGATCTCGAGCTGTATCTGCATCGCCTCCAGGAGGCGGAGAAGCGCGACCACCGCAAGCTCGGCCGCGCACTCGATCTATTTCACCTGCAGGACGAAGCCCCCGGCATGGTGTTCTGGCATCCAAAGGGATGGACGATATGGCAACAGGTCGAGCAGACCATGCGCCGCGTGTATCAGGACAACGGTTACCAGGAAATCAAATGCCCGATGATCCTGGATCGATCGCTATGGGAGAGATCCGGGCATTGGGAGAATTACAAAGACAACATGTTCTTCACCGAATCGGAGAAGCGCGAATTCGCGATCAAGCCCATGAACTGCCCGGGCCACGTCCTGGTGTTCAACTCCGATATGCGAAGCTACCGCGATCTGCCATTGCGCTATGGCGAGTTCGGCTCCTGTCACCGCAACGAGCCGTCCGGCGCACTGCACGGTGTCATGCGCGTGCGTGCCTTCACTCAGGACGACGGCCACATCTTCTGCAGCGAGGAGCAGATACAGTCAGAGTGCACTGCCTTCAACCGTCTCGCGCTCGACGTCTACAAGGACTTCGGTTTCACCGACATCGCCATCAAGCTCGCGCTGCGTCCGGAGAAGCGCCTGGGCTCGGACGACACCTGGGACCGTGCCGAGAATGCGCTGCGCGAAGCGCTCAAGGCCTGCGCGGTGGAGTGGGTCGAGCTGCCCGGCGAGGGCGCCTTCTACGGTCCGAAGATCGAGTATCACCTCAAGGACTCGCTCGGCCGCTCCTGGCAGTGCGGCACCATGCAGGTCGACTACTCGATGCCAGCGCAACTTTCGGCCGAGTACGTCGCCGAGGACAATACCCGCAAAGTACCGGTCATGCTACACCGGGCCATCGTCGGCTCGCTCGAGCGGTTCATCGCCATCCTGATCGAGCACTACGCCGGCGCGCTGCCGCTGTGGCTCTCGCCGCACCAGGTAGTCGTCATGACCATTACCGACCGCCAGGCAGCCTACGCCCAGGCGGTTGCGGAGCGTCTCAAGAGCGCCGGCTTCAGGGCACAGACCGATTTGCGTAATGAGAAAATTAACTATAAAATTCGTGAACATAGCCTGCAAAAGTTGCCGTATCAGGTGATCCTGGGCGACAAGGAGTTGCAGGCTCAACAGGTGGCCGTGCGGACCCGCGCCGGCGAGGATCTGGGGGCGATGCCTCTGGATGCCTTCATCGATCGCCTTGAAACCGAGGCGGCGTCACGCCCTTAAGACGGCGGACGTAGCGATGGGCGGTGGGCGGCACGGCCGAACTTTTGTCTTTACGGAGAATACCTATAGCCCAGGACAGAGCGCAGCGGATCAACGGTGAGATCAATGCTCCCGAAATTCGCTTGGTAGGCGTGGAAGGTGAGCAACTTGGCATTGTGGCGATTGCGGATGCGATCGCACAGGCCGAAGCCGCGGAACTCGATCTGGTGGAGATTGCACCCCTGGCCGAGCCGCCGGTTTGCCGGATCATGGATTTCGGCAAGTTCAAGTATCGTGAAGCTAAGCGCCAGCACGAGGCAAGGCTCAAGCTCAAGCAGATCCAGGTCAAGGAAGTCAAATTCCGTCCCGGCACTGACGAAGGCGATTACAAAATCAAGCTGCGGAATCTGATCCGATTCCTAGGCGAAGGTGACAAAGCCAAGGTCACGCTGCGCTTTCGCGGGCGGGAAATGGCGCATCAGGAATTCGGCATCCGGTTGCTGGAGCGTATCCGCGGCGACCTGGAGCCGCATAGTGTCGTGGAGCAGTTTCCGCGGCTCGAGGGGCGGCAAATGGTGATGCTGTTGGCCCCGAAAAAAGTAGCCGTAACGAAGCATCACCCGAACAAGCCCGAGGCCGGTAAGAGCGAAAGCCAAAAAGCCTCTCCTCCGGAGAGCACCGCTGTGGGCAGCAAATAGGAAAGTGAAGGGATTTTGTCATGCCGAAAATGAAGACCAAGAGTGGCGCCAAGAAGCGCTTTCGCGTGCGCGCAAACGGCAGCATCAAGCGCTCGCAGGCGTTCAAGCGCCACATCCTTACCAAGAAGTCGACCAAGAACAAGCGCCAGCTGCGCGGCTCCACATGCGTCCACAGCACCAACGCGGACTCGGTCAGAGCCATGCTGCCGTACGCGTAGCGGAGGCCTACCATGCCCAGAGTAAAGCGTGGAGTAACCGCCAACGCGCGGCACAAGAAGGTCCTGGCCCAATCCAAGGGTTATCGCGGCCGTCGCAGCAACGTCTACCGCATCGCCAAAGAAGCGGTGATGAAGGCAGGGCAGTATCAATATCGCGACCGCCGTCAGAAAAAGCGTGAATTCCGCGCCTTATGGATTGCGCGCATCAACGCTGCGGTGCGCGAATTGGGAATGAGCTACAGCGTATTCATGAACGGCCTGAAGAAAGCATCGATCGACATCGACCGGAAGGTGCTGGCCGATCTGGCCGTTCACGACCGAGCGGCTTTCGGAAAGATCGCGGAGCAAGCCAAAGCCTCTCTGGTCTGAAAGCCGGACATGAAAGAGGGAGGCGGTAGGCGCCTCCTTTTTTTTGTCCCTAATTATCCTTTTCCCCTTCTTCGGCCATGGACAAGCTCGAGCACATCGTCGCGTCTGCCCTTGCCGAATTCGAAGCGTGCAACGATCCGGCGGCGCTCGAAAACTGCAAAGCGAAATTTCTAGGCAAGAGCGGCCAATTGACGGAGTCGCTCAAAGCCTTGGGGAAGCTCTCGGCCGCGGACCGCCCCGCTGCCGGAGCGCGGATCAACCTGGCCAAGTCCGAGCTCGAAGCGGCGCTCGGCCGCCGCCGTGACGCTCTCGCCGAAGCAAAGCTCTCTCGCCAGCTTGCCGCGGAATCGCTCGATGTTTCGCTTCCGGGACGCGGCGTTGGAGTAGGTGGGCTTCATCCGATCACCCGCACCATCGAACGCATCGAGGCGCTGTTCCATTCACTAGGCTTCACCGTTGCCGAGGGACAGGAAATCGAGGACGACTTCCACAATTTCACCGCACTCAACACGCCGGAAGACCACCCTGCCCGCTCGATGCACGACACGTTCTATGTAGAAGGCGGCATGGTGCTGCGCACGCATACTTCGCCGGTTCAGGTGCGATACATGGAAACGCATGCGCCGCCGATCAAGATCATCGCCCCGGGACGCGTCTACCGTGTGGACAGCGATGCGACACATTCACCGATGTTTCACCAGGTCGAGGGGCTCTGGATCGACAAGGAAGTCACCTTCGCCGATCTCAAAGGCGTGTTTACCGAGTTTCTTCGACGATTCTTCGAGTGTGACGATCTCAAAGTTCGCTTCCGGCCGTCTTTCTTTCCCTTCACGGAGCCGTCGGCGGAAATCGATGTCGCCTTCGGTGAAGGCTGGCTCGAGATCTCCGGCGCGGGACAGGTTCATCCCAATGTGCTGCGTGCGGTTGGAATCGATCCCGAGCTTTATCAGGGCTTCGCATTCGGCATGGGGCCGGACCGACTGGCGATGCTGCGTTACGGCGTCAACGATCTGCGCCTGTTCTTTGAAAACGACTTGAGATTCCTTCGGCAGTTCGCGTAAGCGCAATGCATTCGGTCGGCGATTTACGAGGATTGCGACGATATTGAGATGAAGTTCTCCGAACACTGGCTGCGCACCTTGGTCGATCCTCCGATCGACAGCGACTCGCTCGCCCACGCGCTGACCATGGCCGGCCTGGAAGTCGAAGAGCGCGCGAAGGCCGCACCGGCGTTCAGCGGCGTGGTGGCAGCGCGCGTGCTGTCGGTCGAACGCCACCCAAACGCCGATCGCCTCACCGTGTGCCGCGTCGACACGGGCTCCGGCGACCCTTTGTCGATCGTCTGCGGCGCGCCGAATGTCGCTGCAGGCATGGTCGTTCCGTGCGCACTCGCAGGCGCCAGCCTTCCCGCCGGGCAGGACATTCGCAAGACCACGATGCGAGGCGCGGAGTCGCAGGGAATGCTCTGTTCAGCCGGTGAGCTCGGCATCTCCGACGACAGCGCGGGTCTTCTGGTGCTCGATTCGAACATTCCAATCGGCACCGATGTGCGCCAGGCGCTCGATCTCGACGATGTGGTCTTCACATTCAAGCTCACGCCTAACCGTGCCGATTGTCTGTCGGTGCTCGGGCTTGCGCGCGAAATTTCCGCCATCACCGCATCGCCGCTGCGTTATTCGCCGCCGCCCACGATCGTCGCGACCTCCAAATCAGCGCGCGGCGTTCGAGTCGAGGACCCGCAAGCATGTCCGCGCTTTTGTGGTCGCGTGATCAGCGACATCGACGCGACCGCGACGGCGCCGCTGTGGATGAAGCAGCGC
>VBDA01000208.1 GCA_005883655.1 Betaproteobacteria bacterium
GATGAAAGGCGATGTTTGCATCCGAATATTCCTCGATATGCTCGGCCGGGGTGGCGTTACGGAACTCGTCGAACATGTGGCGCAGCGCGAGGATGTCCTCGTCCGCGGCATGAATGGTCGCAAGGCGCGCCGCCATGCTTTCGAGCGCGGCCCACATCTCGATCATTTCCACGATCTGCTTCTTGGTCTTGCGGATGATGAAAACACCGCGCCGCGGAACCGTACGCAGAAATCCTTCCTGCTCGAGAAGCGTCATCGCTTCGCGGATCGGTGTGCGGCTGACGCCGAGCGCCTGGCTCAACTGCCGCTCGTCCAGTCGTATCTCATCGCGGTGCGCGTAGATGTCGGCGTCCATGATTGCCTGCTTGAGCGCCGCATAGGCCTGGTCGCGGAAGCTCACATTGGTATTCAGCGGCTGCAACGCTAGCGTCGGCAGCGCCGGCCGGGTGCTCGGTGCTTCGGCAACAATGGCCATGGCTTCGTTCCCTCTCAGCCCGCTAAGACGCCAGGCATACGTGTCGCAAATCAGAAGCTGTTGTCAATGCAGCGATCCCGTCGCGTACTGCGCTCGCTGCCGAATGAGCGCCAGCACGACATCGGTCGTCGGCGTCGGAATGCCGGTATACAGACCCAATTCCTGGACCACCCCGACCAAAGGCTCGACCTCCATCGACCGGCCGCGCTCCAGGTCCTGCAACATCGACATCTTGTGCGGCCCGAGGGCGCCGGCGCCGTCGATGCGTCGCTCGACATCGACGCGAAGGCGTAAGCCCACGTAATCGCCGATCGCCTTGGCCTCGAGCATCATCGCACGACAAATCGCCCGCGTTCCCGGCTCGCTGGCGATGATGTCGATCGTCGCCAGAGTCAGCGCGCTGATCGGGTTGAAGCACAGGTTGCCGCATAGCTTGAGCCAGATCTCGTCGCGAATATCTTCCCGCATGGGCGCATCGAGCCCACCGGCCACCATCGCCTCGTGCAAGCGCTCCAGGCGCGGGCTTTTCTGTCCGCCGGGTTCGCCGATCGGGAACTTGCGGCCATGCTCGTGGCGTATGATTCCAGGCGCAACCACCTCCGCCGCCGGGAAGACGACGCAGCCGATGGCGCGCTCCGGGCCCAGGGTGTCGCACTGCTTGCCGCCAGGATCGATACTGCGAAAGTGGACGCCGGAGAGTCGCGCGTCGCCATGGAAATACCAATACGGAATACCATTGCTCGCGGTGACGATGCAGGTCGACGATCCGAGCAGGGGAACCATAGCGTCGACTGCCTCGTCAATCTGATGCGCCTTGAGCCCGATGATCAGGTAATCCTGCTCGCCGAGCTCGGCCGCATTATCGGTGCAGCGAAGGTGTGCGACATGTTCTTCCCCGTCGTATTGCAGACGCAGGCCGCTTGCCCGCATTGCTTCCAGATGAGGCCCGCGGGCAATCAGGCTCACGTCAGCCCCCGATCGGGCAAGGCATACGCCGAGATAGCCGCCGATCGCGCCGGCACCGAAGACGCATACCTTCACTTTCTCTCCTGATGGCCTGCATCGTGGACAGCCCGTAGCGACGAGGCGAAAGCGCCCGCGAGTCGCAGCCAGAGAGAGCGCTTTTGGCGGCCTTAAATCGCGGTTGACTTTAGCTGATATACCACATACGTTATGCCAAAGATTTAAAAAAAGCCAGACCGTCGGCGCGAACCATAGCCCAACACCGGACGGTAGTTAGCGCTACCGTCGGACACTAGGAGGAGAAACTCGATGGAATCGGCACGCCCCACCAAGTCATTCTTTGCGTCGCCCTGGGTGCAGCTCATCATCGGCGTTGTTTGCATGGTGATGATCGCCAACCTGCAATATGGCTGGACGTTTTTCGTTCCCGACATCCAGAAGAAATTCGGCTGGGACCGGGCGTCGATCCAGGTCGCGTTCACGCTGTTCGTGCTGTTCGAGACGTGGCTAGTGCCGATCGAGGGCTGGTTCGTCGACAAGTACGGCCCGCGGATTGTGATTTTCGTCGGCGGCGTCCTGTGCGGAATTGCCTGGATCATGAATTCATTTGCCGACTCGCTGGCCATGTTTTATGCGGCACAAGTCATCGGCGGCATTGGGGCGGGCGGGGTATACGGCACCTGCATCGGCAATGCGCTCAAATGGTTCCCGGGTCGGCGCGGTCTGGCCGCTGGGATTACGGCTGCGGGCTTTGGCGCCGGCTCGGCGCTGACGGTCGTTCCGATCATCGCGATGATCAAGAACAGCGGGTTCCAGGCCGCGTTCTTCAATTTCGGCCTCGGCCAGGGCATCATCGTCTGCATTTTCGCCTTTGCGATGTTCGCGCCGAAACCGGGCCAGGTCCCCGAGGTCGCCGCCCAGGCCGCGGTCATCCAGAGCCGCCGCCAATTCGCGCCCAACGAGATCATCGGTCCGAATTCGTGGTGGATCATCGGCGCGCTCATCGCCCTCGCGGGCGGCCTCGGAATGTGGGCTGCGGGCGCCGGCTTCTACATCCCGCTCGCACTCGCGGCCCTGATCTTCCTACTGGGTGGTTGGGTCGTCGTGACCAAGGGCCAGCCGATCTTCATGCTGATGTACTTCATGTTCGTCCTGGTCGGCGCCGGCGGCTTGATCGTCACCGCCAACCTTGCGCCGATCTCGCTGGACCTCAAGGTCTCCACGACGCCGGTGACGGTGCTGTGGATGACGATGCCGGCGCTGACCTTCGCCGCCACGATCGATCGCATATTGAATGGACTCACGCGGCCGTTCTTCGGCTGGATCTCAGACCATATCGGCCGGGAGAACACGATGTTCATCGCCTTCTTCCTCGAGGGCCTTGGCATATTCGCGCTGTACGAGCTCGGCGCCGACCCGTTCTGGTTCGTCGTGCTGAGCGGCATCGTGTTCTTCGCCTGGGGCGAGATCTACAGTCTGTTCCCGTCGACCTGCACCGACACCTTCGGCACCAAATTCGCCACCACCAATGCCGGACTTCTGTATACCGCGAAGGGCACGGCCTCGCTTCTGGTCCCGTACGCGAGCTCGATCCAGAAGGCGACCGGGAGCTGGGACCTGGTGTTCATCATCGCGGCGGGAGCCAACATCCTCGCCGCTGTGCTCGCCGTCGCAATCCTGAAGCCATGGCGGCGCAAGGTCGTGGCGGCGAACGATGCCGTCGCAACACGGCCGGTCGCCGCGGCCGCGCCTTTGCCACGCGGCGCGCACTGAAGTAGAGTTTTCTGCCGACGCCGCTGGCGTCGGCAGGTTGTGCCCGCAACGGAATCGAGAGGTCACGCACGTAAGATCTTTTGACCGAAGGCCGGCACCGCTCACCTTTTCGGAGAGACAACCATGCTCGACCAACCCACCAGAACCGCCAAATCCTCGCCCGCAGCGAGCCCCGCCGACGACACGCAGAAAATCGCCAGTGGCGAGATCAATGCCCAATCACAAGAGACCGACGGCTTTCAGCTGGTCATCGATGCCCTCAAGCTAAACGGCATTGATACGATCTTTGGTCTGCCCGGCATTCCCATTACCGACCTCACCCGCAAGCTGCAGGCCGCAGGCATACGCATGATCTCCTTCCGCCATGAGCAGAACGCCGGCTATGCCGCTTCCATTGCTGGCTTCATGACGCAGAAGCCGGGCATCTGCCTCACCGTATCCGCGCCCGGCTTTCTCAACGGACTGACGGCGCTCGCCAACGCCACCACCAACTGCTTCCCGATGATCCTCATCAGCGGCTCGAGCGAGCGCGAGATCGTCGATTTGCAGCAGGGCGACTATGAGGAGATGGACCAGCTCGCGATCGCCAGGCCGCACGCCAAGGCCGCGTTCCGAGTCTTGCACGCCGAGGACATCGGCGTCGGCATGGCGCGGGCGATTCGTGCTGCTCTCTCCGGTCGTCCCGGCGGCGTCTATCTGGACCTGCCGGCGAAGCTGTTCCCGCAGATGATCGACGCCGAAGTAGGAAGGAAGTCGCTGATCAAGGTGGTCGATCCGGCGCCGCGCCAGATCCCGGCGCCGGACGCCGTGCAGCGCGCGCTCGAACTACTGAAGAGCGCCCAGCGTCCGCTCATCATTCTCGGCAAGGGCGCGGCGTACGCGCAGGCCGATGCGGATATTCGCGCGCTGGTGGAAAAGACGAGTATCCCCTACCTGCCGATGGCGATGGCCAAGGGCCTGTTGCCCGACACCCACCAGCAATCCGCCGCCGCGGCGCGCTCGTACGTGCTGCCGGAAGCCGATGTGGTGCTGGTGATCGGTGCCCGCCTGAACTGGCTGCTTTCGCACGGCAAAGGCAAGACGTGGGGCGGCAACAGTGCCAAGGAGTG
>VBDA01000209.1 GCA_005883655.1 Betaproteobacteria bacterium
CGCGGCGCGATAGAGCGCGTTGCGCGAGGTCAGCAGGACCAGGAATAAGGGAACCGTGACAAAGGCGACAAAGGTGCTCAGGTCCACCGTGTCGCCGGCCTTCCATGCAAGCCAACCGAGCGCCCCGGGGCCCGGCGCATCGGCCTTGGGATCGATCGGCGCAATCGTGGCCGCGATGGTCGTCGCCAGCGACATCAGCGTGCCGGCGCCCGCGCCGATGGTCAGGGCCAGGCGACCGCCGCGGAAGCGTACCAGCATGAAGCTCGCCAGGAAAAGCACGAACGGGTAAAGAAGATCGGTGCGAAAGCTCCGGAAGGACACCAAAGGCACCGTCGACCACAGAATCGATAGCGCCGCGAAGCCGAGCCACGCGAGCCACGGCAGGAGTGTCGGGTTGTCCTTCCAGAGTGCGCTTCTGAAGTGCAGCGCCGCGGTTCCCGCGATAAAGCCCACCAGCGCGTTGCGAAGGCCGGTGACATGCGCGAGCGGAAGAATCGCGAGCAGCGTCCCGACGAACACGCAAAGCGCCCGGTGACCGATTGCGTGGGGGTCGGTCCGATCATCAAACGCTGCCACGGTTAGGGATCCCATCAATGGAGGCTCGTGAGCGCCCTGCTGGCGGCGGCCGGCTGGCGGTTCAGCCGCACCTCGACCACGTGATGCGCCCCGTCGTCGACGAGCGAAATCACCGGAGCGTCTTGCGCGACGCCGTCGACGGTCACCGTAGGCTCGACATCCGAGACGCCGAGCTGCACCACCGTGATATGGTAGATCGTATCCCGATAGCGGTAATCCACGGCATAGGTCTCCCAATCGACTGGGACGCACGGCGCCAAGTGCAGCTTATCTTTCTCCAGAGTCAGCCCCAGAAGCGTTTCCACGATGAGGCGGTACAGCCACCCGGCCGAGCCGGTGTACCACGACCACCCGCCGCGGCCGGTATGCGGCGCGAGTGCATACACATCGGCCGCGACGACATAAGGCTCGGTCTTGTACACCGCCGCCGCCTCCGCCGTTAGCGCGTGGTTCACCGGGTTGATCATCGCCAATAGCTCCCACGCGCGCCGGCGATCGCCCAATCCGGCAAACGCCATCGTGGCCCAGATCGCAGCGTGAGTATATTGGCCGCCGTTTTCGCGCACACCCGGAACGTATCCTTTGATGTAACCGGGATTCAACGGCGATCGATCGAACGGTGGCTCGAGAAGCTGAACCAGAGCCGCGTCTCGTCGAACTAGGTACCGATCAACTGCCGCCATGGCCATGCGCGGGTGGTCGCCGGTGCCGGCACCGGACAACACCGACCAGCTCTGCGCAATGGAATCGATTCGGCATTCGGAATTGATTGCCGAGCCGAGCGGCGTTCCATCGTCAAAGTAGGCGCGGCGATACCATTCTCCATCCCAGCCGTGCTGCTCGATGTTCCGTTTCAGGTCGGCCGCTGCCGTTTCACAGCGCTCGACGAACAGGGTGTCGCCGCGCAGTGTCGCAATACCAGCGAATTGAACGAGCACGTCATAGAGAAGGAATGCGAGCCAGATGCTTTCACCCTTGCCGCCGAAGCCGACCAGATTCATTCCGTCGTTCCAGTCGCCGGTACCCATCAGCGGAAGGCCGTGTTCGCCGAATCGCAAGCCGCGCACCACGGCGCGCTTGCAATGCTCATACAGGCTCGCTGCCTGTTCTGATTTGACCGGCAAGTCGTAGTACGAATCCTCCTCCATCGCGACCAGCCGGCCTTCGAGGAAAGGCACCGACTCCTCCAGGATGCCGACGTCACCCGCGGCCGCGACGTAACGACACGCCGCAAGAGGCAGCCACAGGTAATCATCCGAGCAGCGTGTGCGCACACCGCGGCCCCCCGGTGGATGCCACCAGTGCTGGACATCACCCTCGAGGAATTGGCGCGCCGCGCAGCGCAGGAGATGCTCGCGCAAAAGGGCAGGCTCGACGTGAACGAGCGCCATCGCATCCTGCAACTGGTCGCGAAATCCAAAGGCCCCGCCCGACTGATAAAAACCGCTGCGACCCCAGAGGCGACACGCCAGAATCTGATACAGCAGCCAACCGTTGGTCAACACGTCGAGCGACGGATCGGGCGTCTTTACCTGCACTGCGCCGAGTGTCCGCTGCCAGTATTGCTGCACCTTGTCCAAGGCGTCTCGCGCTGCCACCGAACCTCGAAAGCGCTGCACCAGCTTCCGTGCATCGTCCCGACTTCGCCCAATGCCAAGGCGAAAAATGACCTCGGAGGCCTGGCCGGCTACCAGCTCGAACGGAACCCGAATGGCGCCACAAGGATCGAGCGCCGGTCCGACCTTCCCTGAGAGCGCCGTCCAAGCCATCGCAGCGGGATCGTTGAGCCCCGCATTGCGGCCGATGAACTCGGCTCGATCGCCGGTCACGCTGCAGAGGACGGCGTCGGTGTCGAAGAAGGCAATCCGGCCGGCGAACTCGCTGTTGTACGGATTTCTCGCCAGCAAGGCCCCACTCGCAGGTTCAATTTCGGTCACTACGTGCATACCTGTTTTTGATCTCAGGTCGCCCAGTACCCATTCGACGTAGCCAGTCGCGGAAAGCCGGCGCGGCCGTCCCGATTCATTACGCACTTTCAACACCGCGAACTTGACCGAGGCGTCCAGCGCAACATAGATCCACAGTTCCGAATGAATCCCTTCCTCGCTATGCTCGAAGACGCTGTAGCCGAATCCATGCCTGGTGCAATAAGGCGCCGCACCGCGTCTGGGTAGCGGAGTCGGCGACCAGAAGGAGCCGCTCTCTTCGTCGCGGAGATAAAAGGCTTCCCCGCCGCCGTCGCTCACCGGATCGCCGTGCCAAGGCGTGAGGCGAAATTCATGCGCATTCTCGCCCCAGCTATAGGCCTGGCCGCTCTCCGTAATCACTGTTCCGAACTGTGCATTTGCGATGACGTTCGACCACGGCACGGGCGTCGCTTGTGCCTTTGCCGTAGTGATGACGTATTCGCGGCCATCGGCGGCAAATCCGCCGAGCCCATTGTCGAAGAGCAAAGTTCGGATCGGCACGTCGATCGGACGGGCGGAGTCGGAGCGACGGATGAGCGCGGACCCTGTCCGCAAAAGGGGTGGTTCCGGAATCGCGCGCCGGGTAATCTGGTCCGCGAAACTGCCCTTGCTGTCGGAGATGACCACCCGCGCGACGCTTTGCATCAGGATGCGGTCTTCGGTGGCGATCTGTTCGGCGCGACGAACGAATATGCCTCCGGGACGATCGAGCACGTGAGCCTCGACGCCACTGGCGACCAATCCCATGATCTGCTCGTGAAGGAGCTGCCGGTAGCCCGAATGGTCCTCGTTCCAGATCATCAGGTCGACTGCGAGTCCCTTCAAGCGCCAATACGCGTGTGCCTGGACCATTTGCCGGACCAGATCGACGTTGGCCGCATCGCTGATCTGCAGCAGCACGATAGGTAAATCTCCGGAGATGGCGTATCCCCACAGCCCCGACTGCCCGCGCTGGTTGTTGCGCAGGATTCCGCCCTCGGCGCGCAAGGAGGCATTGGCGTATACCACCGAGCCGGCGAGACGACCGAAAAGCTGCGCGTCGGCTTCGCTCGCGTTGAGTTGTCTCAGCACTACCAGACTATGGGTCCATGCCAGATCGAATACGCGATCTGCCAGATGCGGATCCTGGTATTTCTCGACCAGTCCCAGTACGGCGTCGCGCGAGTTACCAACGCCGGTGACAATGTCGATGGTCGCGGATTCGCCCGGATCGATTGTCACGCGCTGCCGGATAGCCACGATGGGATCCAGAACCGAGCCTGCAGTGCCTGAGAGCGGAGCCGGATCGAGCATGGCCTGAGGGGCAAAGGCGCTGTTTCCGCGTCCGACGAATCGCATGCGGTCGGTCTCGTAGGAGCAAGGTTGCGCCGCCGCGCCGTGCACCGCCATCAAGTGAAACATCCATGGGGCAGGATCGCTCTGCGCGCGCGGACGCCGAGTACAGAGAACGGCGTGCCGCTTGTCCAATGTCTCCGTCTGCACGAAGAGATTGCCGAATGCCGGCGCCTGGGCATCGCTCGCCGCCGTCGCGAGCACGACTTCGGCGTAGGTGGTGATTTCGATGGTTCGCCGCGTCCGTGCACGATTGGTGATGCGCACGCGGCGCAGCTCGATATCGTCTTCGGGCGATACCGTTATCTCGGTATGGGTGTCGAAGTCGTAATCGCGGCGACGAAATTCGACGCGCCCTTCGGAAAAAATCACCTCGTAGCGCTTCGACGGTTTCAGAGTGGGCTGGTAAGCGGTCGACCAGAATTCACCGGTGGTCACATCGCGCAGGTAACAGAAGCTGCCCCAGTTGTCGCACGTGCTGTCTTCGCGCCATCGGGTCACCGAGAGATCCTTCCAGCGACTGCTGCCGCCGCCCGCGTTCGTGACCATGACGTGGTAACGGCCGTTCGATAGCAGTTGTACTTCCGGGATCGGCGTGTCGGGAGTGGTAAGTATGCGCACAAAACGCGGTCGCGTTTCTTCCAGCTCGAGGTCTTCCGGCAAAACGCTGGCCTCCGTTTTGGGAAGCCGCTCCTGCAACAACAAATCAGCCGTCTTCAGCAATGGGCGCGACATGAAGCGGCGCTGCATTGGCAATTCGCGCAGCGACGAAACGAGCGCGAGCAGGCTCATCCCCTGATGATGCGCCATGAATGAGCGAACGATGGCACGCGTTTCTCCGCGCCGCAGTCGTGACGGCGTGTAGTCGACCGCTTCGTAGAATCCATACCTGCCCGCCATCCCCTCGCCAGCTAGCTGCTGCAGATTCGAACATGCCGCCTCGGGAGCGACCATCAACGCCAGCGCGGAAGCATAAGGTGCGATGACGAGGTCCTCGCCGAGACCGCGCTTAAGTCCCAGTCCTGGAACGCCGAACGCGCGATACTGATAGTTGAGGTGCACATCGACGGTGTTGTATCCGCACTCCGAAATGCCCCATGGCACGCCACGCTGCCCGCCATAAGCGATCTGCTGGTCGACGGCCGCCTTACACGTCTGGTCGAGCAGTGTGTTTTCGAAACTGGGCATCACCAGCAGCGGCATCAGATACTCGAACATCGAGCCGCTCCACGACAGAAGAATCGGCGCTCCGCCCGAAGTCGTGAGTGTTCGCCCAAGCGCAAACCAGCTCTCCTGCGACAATTTTCCCTGCGCAATCGCGACGAAGTTGGAGAGCCGCGCTTCCGATGCGAGTAAGTCGTAGTAGCTCGCATCCAGTCGCCGATCGCCGACGCTGTAGCCGATCGAGAGCTGGCGCCGCGCCTGATCGAAAAGGAAGTCGTATTCCATATGCGCCAGCTCTGATATTTGCGCCTCCAGATGGGCAAGCGTCGCCAGCCGATCGCGCGCGTGCTCACTGCCCTCGGCGACGAGCGTCCGCGGGGCAAGACGTCCTTCACGCTCGGCCGGAGCCAATGGCGCTTCGGGATCAGAGGCGGCGATCGACGGTGGTTGCGCGTCGAGGCTCGCGATCTGGCGTAACGATGGGATGACCGCGATGCGCATGAGATCGCGCATCCCTGGCGCGGTAGCGGGCAACGTCGACCAGGGAGCCAGGAGGCAGAGCTCGGCGAGCGCTGCCTCACACTGCGTGAGGAGCGCACGTCCCCACTCGGAAGCTTCAGCTGCAGGGGCAGCGGTGCCCTCCTCGACATGGACGGCTGCGCGGGCGAAAGCGACCAACTGCTGCAGATGCGCGCGCGCACCGGCGAGCGTGAGCGGAGGAAGTGCGGTGGACGCCGCTTTGAGAGTATTCGCGAATTGTGTCAATGCGTGGCTGGCAACGCCGCCCGCTGCCTGCACCGCAATCCGCAGGGTGTCGCCCAAGCCCTGGAATAATCGCTGACCGATAATCGGTGCGTCGGCGATCTCCACCAAGGCCGCATGCAGGGTCATCAGATGGCCCGCGAGGTTCCCACTGTCCACGGTTGAGATGTAGCGCGGCGTCAGCGGCGCCAGCGACCGCGTGTCGTACCAGTTGTAGAAATGGCCACGATGGCGTTCGAGCGCCTGCATCGAATGCAGCGCATTGGCGGTTCGCTCGATGAGTTGGCCGCCCGTGATGTAGCCGAAGTCACACGCGGCTACATTGGAGAGCAGCGCTAGCCCCATGTTGGTCGGCGACGTGCGATGAGCGACTGTCGCGACGGGATGCTCCTGAAAGTTGTCTGGCGGCAACCAATGATCGTCGGGACCGACAAAGGCTTCGAAGAATGCCCAGGTCCGGCGTGCGGTCTGCCGCAGAAAGAGTATTTGGTCACCCGTCAGCCTCGCGCTGCGGCGGGCCAAAGGCCGGCTTATCCACCAGCAGATTGCCGGAGAGGCGGTCCACAACAGGACGATGGGAAGTGCGGTGAGCAATGCAGTCGGCATGACAATCGCGGTGCCGATCGCTGTGGCGACCGCGATTACGGGCGCGATCCACATGCGCCGAAAGGACGCGTTGAGTCCCGCCCGACCGCTGCTTGTCAGCGCTTGATCGGATTCTCGTTCGGCCTCACGCGACGGACTCCATTCGAGAAGCCTGCGATGAGTGAACAGCAGCCGGCCCAGCGTGCGCAGGATTGCATCGAGGCTCGAACAGGCCTCGTAAGGAAGGCACGCCAGCATGAACAACACCTGACCGAAGTGGCGGCCCGCTGTCCGCATTGCGGCAACGAGATGCTGCAGCAGCAGCACCTCGGGCGCCTTCCGCAGCAGGTCCAAAAAGGTCGCGACGACGGAAGGAACGACCAGAATGCCGAGGACGGTCAAGGTCCAGAACCAGCTTCGATCCAGTGCGATCCATCCGAGCAGCAGCAACGATGTCAATGCTGCAGGGACAAGACTGCGCCGGAGATTGTCGAAAATTTTCCACCGTGATAGTCCCGACAGCGGATTTCGATGCAGGCGTCCATCGGCACCTGGCACACGTGGCAGTATCCAGCGGGCGAGTTGCCAGTCGCCACGTATCCAGCGATGCCGTCGACTGACGTCCGCGCTATAGCGCGAAGGAAACTCCTCGTATAACTGCACGTCGCTGAACAGGCCCGCCCGTGCGTAACATCCTTCCAGAAGGTCGTGGCTGAGGATCCGGTTCAGAGGCAAACGGCCGGTCAGCGCGCGCTCGAAGGCATCCACGTCGTAGATGCCCTTGCCGATAAAGGATCCTTCACCGAACACATCCTGATAAACGTCGGAAACGGCTCGCGTATAGGGGTCTATCCCCGTCTCGCCGCCGAAAAGTCGCGCATATCGGGACCGGTTGGTGCCGGGCAGGCTCACCGCGACGCGTGGTTGAAGAATGCCGTAGCCGCGGGTCACCAGCGCAGCGCCGAGATCTCCACCCGCGGCGTCGAATCGCGGACGATTCAGGGGATGCGCCATCGCGCCGACGAATTGACGCGCGGAATCACGCGGCAATTGGGTATCGGTGTCGAGCGAGATGACGTACACCACCCCCGACAACAACGCCGTATTGCCGACAACAAGGGTGAACGAGTTCCCGGTACCGCGCAGGAATGCATTGAGGTCCGCGAGCTTTCCTCGCTTGCGCTCAAAACCCATCCAGATGCGTTCTTGTGCATTCCAGCTTCGCGCACGGTGGAACAAGAAGAACGGACCGTGTCGGTCCCCGTCACCGGCCAAAGCTGCTTCCAGCTCGTCATCCGCGGCGCCACCGGCCGCATCGCCGTACTTTGCGTTGAGCTCCTCGATGCTCCTGCGCGCGAGCTCCAACAAGGACGCGTCCTGCGGCAGCACTTCCTGGTCTGCGTCCGGAAAATCGGTCAACAATCCGAAATGCAGGTTGCGGTCGCGATTGGCCAGGAAACGAACTTCCAGCGCCTCGGCCAAGTCCTCGATGTCTGCGGCGCTGGTGAGCATGGTGGGGACAACCACCAAGGTGTGCGATGCGGAAGGAATGCCCGCGGAAAAATCCATACGTGGCAGCGGATGCGGCGCCACGATCATTTGCACCACCCAGTTAACCAGTTCGACTGCCGCGTGGCTCGAAGCGATCAGCGAAACGATGCCCACTACCGCCAGCAACCATTCACGCGCGCCGTCTCCATATGCCGTGAAAAGCAACGCGCCGGCCAGGCTCGCGGTGACCAGCGTGATCGCGCCCAGATAGTAGAAAAGCGGATGCTCGCGGCCCGCCCGCCAGATGTTATCCAATGGCGTCCGGCGAGCCTCGACGATTCGCTCGAGATTCGGCAACCCCTTGTCGATCAGATGGAAGCCCACGTGTGCCGCGGGATCGTCGCCGCTCGATCTTGCCGCGCTTTCGCGCGCAAGCTTGAGCGCGGCGTCGGCCACCGCGGCTTCCGACGCGTCGCTGGTCTTGGCCAAGCGCTCGACGGCGTGACGGTAACGATCGCGGGTCGCGAAATCCATGCGGCCATAGACGGCGCCGGGGTCCTGCCGCAATGTCCGCTCGATGACGCTGTTGCTCTCGGCGAATTCGCGCCAGTCGATGGCCCCCAGCATGCGCAGACTGCCGATGCTATTGGAGATGGAGAGCTGATCGGCCGCCTGTTGTTGATTTCCCGATTGCACCAGCTGTTTTGCACCAGCTGTTCGATGGTGCGATTCGATTCCGCGAGACGCTGCTCGATCCATGTGAGCGGCAGTGCCAGCGCGGGGCTCTGTCCCTGCAGCCGTCGCGCCAATTCCGAAACGAACGACGTCGTCATCGGCGGATCTGACCGCGCCATATCCGCGACGACCAGAATCAGGCTCTTGGGATCGCTATCGGCGATGTCCGTCATCTCGTCGGCCCACGCGTCGGCAAGATCCAGGTCCACTCTGCTGGCGGCGATGCGCGCGCCGACGCGACGCAGATTCTCGATCAAGGCCAGTCGCAGCATGATCGGAATTGCCCACAGCTCTCCGAGCTGAAGGGTGCTGACAGTTTGATAAGCCGCGACGAAACGGCTGAGACTTTCGGTGTCGACCCGGCCGTCGCCGTGTGAAATCGTTTGCAGCGCGATGTCGTATACGCGTGGCAGACCCGCCGAGGAGCCACCGGCCAGCCGCGGCAGCTCGCGGCTATAGCCCTTGGGCAGGTGGCGCTTGGCCGTGCGGATCTGCTCTTCGATCAAATACAGATTGTCGAGCAACCATTCGCCGGCTGGAGTCAGGCGGCGGTTTGCCGTGACCGCGGCGGTCAGCAGATTGCAGACACCGATCAGCGCGCTTTCGTTATCGGCCAGGCGCGTCAGAAGCTGGTCGGGGCCACGTCTTTTGGTTAACTGGTGTGAAGCAGCGAGTACCTTGCCGTGCTGTTCCATCTGATCGACGCTGAACAGCTCCGATCGCAGCGGCAATTCGTCGGCCGGCTTCGATCGCCGCCACGCACTTTTGCCAATTCGCGTGACAATGTCGAGCACGTATTCCGAAGCCGTCGCGGCTTTGAAGTTCA
>VBDA01000210.1:0-2616 GCA_005883655.1 Betaproteobacteria bacterium
GTAATCCGAGTGCCACGCCGAGCCCCACATCGCGAGCTGACAGGCTTCCGCCGCCTTGATGTTGTCCGAAAAAGGCCCCTTGCGAGCTTCGAACCTGAGCCCGATGACGTCGAGCGATTTTTTCCACAGCTCGTCGTAGTCACGTCTGATCGCCAGCGGCTCGGAGGTGAGCACGATGGTCAGACGCGACCCATCGGGGTTGTTGCGGTAGCCGTCAGCGCCGCGTTTGTAGCCGAAATAGTCGAGCAGCTTGTTGGCAAGCGCTGGATCGTAGCGAATGATGCTCCGGTATTTCGGGTCGTACCCCACCACGCCCGGCGGCACCGGGCTTTGCAGCGGCATGGCCTGGTTCTGGCGGATGACGCGAATTTCCTCATCGTTGTCATAGGCCATGGCCACCGCGCGCCGGAGCGCGATCCTTTCCTTGCTCATGCCGCCGACAACCGGATCTTCCATGTTGAAGAACGTATAGGTCATTTCGGTCTCGACGCTGCGATCCAGCGCAATGCCGCGCGCCGCCAGATCGGGCGCTACCTTGTTCTGCGGAATTGCCACCGGAGCGAAGGATCCGAAACGGTCGATATAGTCGATCTGTCCGTTCTGGAAAGCGAGCCAGCGCGATTGCTCCTCGGCGACGACGCTGATCTCGACGCGGCCGATTTGCGGTATCCGCTTGCCTTTCATCGCCGCGACCGCGGCCCTGTCGCGCGGATCGTCGGAGCCGGCGAAGTCCCAGATGACCTCGCGATAGTCCGGATTCGCCTCGAGAATCATCTTGGATTTGCGTACCCAGCTGGTCAGGATATAGGCTCCGGTCCCGATCGGATGCGCATTGGTATCGTCGGCGTAGGTCTCGATTACCTCACGCGCGACCGCCGACATGGCCGGCATGGCCATGATGTAGGCGAAGTTGTAATCGGTTTCCTTGAGGTGGACGCGCAGCGTGTAGCGATCGACCAGCTCGAGCCCTCGCACGGAAGCATCGTAGTCGAACCGGTCCGCCTTGACGGCTTTTGCGGACAATTCGTCGAGACCGATGATTTTTCCGTCGATCAGGAAACGCCACGGGGATCGGTTCTTCGGATCCATGAATCGCTTGATCGAGTAGGCGTAGTCCGCGGCTGTCAACTCACGGCGCTTGCCTTTGAACGCGGAATCGGGATGAAAGTAGATGCCCTTGCGGACATGGAACAGATACGTCTTGCCGTTGTCGCCGACCTCCGGCAACGACTCCGCCGTCTTCGCAACCAGCTTCGCGGGCCGCGCCAGATAATCGTAGGTCAAAAGGGTTTCGAACACCTGCTCCATGACCTGGCTCGAATAATTGTCGGTCACCCTGACAGGATCGAAACCGGTTTCCTCGATCTCGAACGCGACACGCAGAACCTTGTTCGGATCCGCGGCCTGCGCAACCGGCAGCGCGGAAAAGAGGAGACAGCAGCACAATCCGGAGATGCCGCGGGCGAGCAGGATTCGGGGACCGAGCATTGCTTCGTATCTCAAATTGAACGGCGCGTAATGTAACATTTCCCCACCTTTCTGACCGCAGGACCACGCGTTCCGGCAGTGCGCCGCCGCCCGCGGCGCAGTTTGTTCCGCCAACCACCCGCCACCGATGACCAAGCCCGCTTATTGGAATGAGGCGACCGCCACGCTCGCGCGGCGCGATCGCGTATTGAGGCGCCTCATTCGTTCCTACCCCGACATTCATCTGCAACGGCGCAGCGATGCCTTCACGACGCTGGCGCGCGCAATCGTTGGACAGCAGATTTCGGTCAAGGCTGCCGACGCAATCTGGGGGCGCTTCGCGGCGCTGGTTTCGCCTCCGCCATCGCAATCATTTCCTCGCCTCGCGCCGTCGACCGTCGCGACCGCTGAGCTCATTGCACTGCGCCGTTGCGGCCTGTCGCAGCGCAAGGCCGAGTATCTGACCGATCTGGCAGCTCATTTCACGTCGGGACGCCTTGACCCGCACCGCTGGAAAGGACTCGACGACGAAGCGTTGATCGAGGCTCTGGTCGACGTAAAGGGCATCGGGCGTTGGACGGCGGAAATGTTCCTCATCTTTCACGAGCTTCGCGCCGACGTACTTCCTGTCGACGATATCGGCCTGCAACGCGCGATAGCGATTCATTTCAACGCCGGCGAATGGCTGCCGCGTGAGGCTATGTTTGCCGTCGCGGACCTTTGGCGGCCGTGGCGCTCGGTCGCAACCTGGTACTTGTGGCGAAGCCTCGATCCGATTCCGGTCGAGTATTAGTCTCATAGGGCAGCCCTTCGCTCGGCACTGACGCGGCACAGTTGCGCCGTTTGTGCGCAGCATGCCGAGACGCCAGCGCCGTCAGTACAATGCGCCGATGGCTGTGAACCGAAAGCCGCCCTACGCCGAGCTGACGCCGGATTGCGTGCTCGACGCACTGTCCAGCGTTGGCCTTTCCGGCGACGGTCGTCTACTGTCGCTCAACAGCTACGAGAATCGCGTCTATCAGGTATGGCTCGACGAGGCTGCGCCCAAGGCCGGGCTATCCGTGATCGCATCGTCGGTCAGCGCCAAGTTCAACCGGTCACTGCGATGGAGCGACGCGCGAATCGCCGAAGAGCGTCCGTTAGTGTCCG
>VBDA01000210.1:2667-7309 GCA_005883655.1 Betaproteobacteria bacterium
CTCCCGAGCTCGAGGATCGGTCGACGCTGGAATGGATGGGTCGCTTTATCGGGCGTATCCATCGTGTCGGCGCGGTTGCGCCTTTTGTAGAGCGGCCCGCGCTCGACATAACAACTTTCGGCGAGGAGCCGCGCGACTGGCTGCTTGCGCACAATTTCATCCCGGCCGACATTGCCGACGCGTGGAAAAGCATAGTCGCGCTCGCGCTGGATGGCGTGCGGCGCTGTTTCGAGCGGGCCGGCGCGGTGCGGACCCTGCGCCTGCACGGCGATTGCCACGCCGGCAATGTCCTCTGGACCGATGCCGGTCCGCATTTCGTCGATTTCGACGATGCCCGAATGGGTCCCGCGATTCAGGATTTGTGGATGCTGCTTTCCGGCGATCGCGGCGATATGCAGCGGCAATTGCGTGCGATCGTCAGCGGTTACGAAGACTTTCAGGATTTCGACGACCGTGAGCTGTGGCTGATCGAGGCCTTGCGTACGCTGCGGCTCATTCATTACTCGGCATGGCTGGCGCGCCGCTGGGATGACCCCGCGTTTCCCGCGGCCTTCCCATGGTTCAACACCCAGCGCTATTGGCAGGACCGCATCCTCGAGTTGCGCGAGCAGGTCGCGGCCATGGACGAGACTGTGCTGGTGCTGTAGAGCCGGATACTGAGGTCTACGCGTGTCGCTCCTATACGAGGACGCCGTCGACCAGGTGCAAGGTGCGATCGGTTCGCGCGGCGAGATCGGCATCGTGGGTGACGATGACGAGGCTGGTACCGACGCTGCGATTGAGCTCGAGCATCAGATCGAAGACCTGACCCGCCGTGCGGCGATCGAGATTGCCCGTAGGCTCGTCGGCGAGCACGCACGCCGGAGCGGTGACCAGTGCGCGCGCGAGGGCGACGCGCTGGCGCTCGCCGCCGGAGAGCTCGCCCGGACGGTGCAAGGCGCGCGGCGCTAGGCCCACGCGCTCCAGCATCGCGGCGGCGTCGGCATTCGCGCGGTGCTTATGTTCGCGTCGAATCAAAAGCGGCATGGCAACGTTTTCCAGCGCCGAAAACTCCGGCAGCAGGTGATGGAACTGGTAAATGAAGCCCAGCGCGCGATTGCGCACGCGGCCACGCGCGGTTTCGGAGAGACTCGCCATCGGCGCGCCCTGAACACGAACTTCGCCACCGGTTGGCGCATCGAGTCCGCCCAGCAGATGCAAAAGCGTGCTTTTGCCCGATCCCGACGCGCCGACGATCGCGACCCGTTCGCCGGGCAGGACGGCGAGGTCGACGCCAAGGAGCACCGGAACATCGAGCGGCCCCCCACGATACGTCTTGGTGAGCGCATGGCACTCGAGCACCGGCGTGGCTCTCTCATTCATAACGCAGCGCCTCCGCCGGGTTGACTTTTGCGGCGCGCCAGCTCGGATATAGCGTCGCAAGGAGTGCGAGTGAGAGCGCGATCAGCGCGATCAGCGTGATGTCGCCGCGCTGCAGGTCGGAGGGCAGCTCGCTGATGTAATAGATGCTCTTGTCCAGAAACTGAATGCCAAGCGTGCGCTCGATGGCCGGCACGACGGTTCCTATATTGAGCGCCAGCGCGACGCCGCCCGCGACTCCGAGTATCGTGCCGACGATCCCGACCAGAGCCCCTTGGATGATGAAGATGGTGAGGATGCTTCGCGGCGACGCGCCCAGCGTGCGCAGGATAGCGATGTCGGCCTGCTTGTCGGTCACCACCATCACCTGAGCGGAGACGATATTGAATGCCGCCACCGCCACGATCAAGGTCAGAATGATGAACATGACGCGCTTCTCGATCGCCACCGCGCGGAAAAAATTGGCGTGATTGAGCGTCCAGTCGCGAACCTCGGTATCGATCGGCACGGTGGCCATCAATTCGCGCGCGACCGTCGGCGCGGCGAAAAGATCGTCGAGCTTGAGCCGAACGCCGCTGACGGCGTCGCCTATGCGGTAAAGCCTTTGCGCGTCCGCGAGGTGGATCAGAGCAAGCCCGTTGTCGAATTCGAACATGCCGATCTCGAACACGCCCACGATGTGGAAGCTCTTGACCCGGGGCAGCGTGCCCGCGGGCGTCACCATTCCCTGCGGGATGATGACGACCACCGAGTCGCCTGTGCGCACGCCCAGCGCCCGCGCAAGCTCGGCGCCAAGCACGATGCCGAATTCGCCGGCTTTAAGCGCCGAAAGCAAGCCGCTGCGCATATGCGTTCCGATGTCAGCGACGGTGTCTTCGAGCGCCGGATCGACGCCGCGGATAAGCGCTCCGCGATTCTGCTCCGCCGACGACAGCATCGCCTGGCCGAGCACATACGGTGCCTCGGCTTTCACTCGCGGGTTGGCTCGCGCCGCGCGCGCGACGGCCTCCCAATTCTCCATATTTCCGCTCAGCGCGTGAATCTCGATGTGCGAAGCGACAGAAAGGATGCGATTGCGCAGCTCATCCTGAAATCCATTCATCACCGAAAGCACGACGATCAGCGCGGCGACGCCGAGCGCAATGCCGGCCATGGAAGTGATAGCGATGAACGACACAAAACCGTTGCGGCCGGAGCCGCGGCGGGCCCGCGTATAGCGCAGTCCGACAAATATTTCGTAGGGCGTCAACAGGATCTCTTGGATGGCGGCGCGCCAGTGTGCCACAAGCGGCGGTGGTGCTCTAATATGATCGATCCGCGAAATAGCGTGCCCTCGAATGCTATGCAACTTACGCTGGTTCTCCCGAATCTGCTCGACGCGCCGCCGGCCACGCTTGCCGCCGCCGACGCTCCGGTACTCGCGCGCCTGTTGTCGACCGCTGAAGCCCCTATCCTCGAACCCGACGGGCCGCTAGCGATAGCTTGCATCGACCTCGGCATCGCAAAACAAAATGACTGGCCTGTCGCGCCGTGGCTTGCACGGGCCGCGGGCATCGATCCCGGCAGTCGCTATTGGTTGTGCGCCGAGCCGGTGACGCTAGCCGTCGGCCGGGTCGAGGTTCGCCTTGCTGGCGTGGTCAGCGATCTCGACGCTGCCGATAGCATTGCGTTGCTGTCGACCCTGCGCGCGCAGTTTGCGTCCGACGGAATCGAGTTCCTCGAGGGCGGCCCCGGACGCTGGTGGGTAACGCTCGCAGAGCCTCAGCAACTCGAGACTTCTCCGCCCGACGCGGTGCTTGGCAAGCCGCTCACCGCACACCTTCCTCGCGGAGCCGACGCCGCGCGCTGGCGCCGATGGCAAAGCGAAATACAGATGCTGCTCTTCGAGCACCCGGTGAATCGCTTGCGAGAAAATAGCGGTCTGCGCCCAGTCAACGACGTCTGGATGTGGGGCGGCGGCACGCTGCGCGCGCCAGACTCCGCTGCAGCTGTCACCGCGGTGTTCACGCAGACGCCGCTAGTTCGCGACCTCGCCCGCGCCGCAGGCGCAGACTCGGCGACTGTGCCAGCCTCGTTCGCGGCGCTCCGCGCAGCGCCTCCGATAACCTCCGCGCTCGTCTGGCTCGACGCCCTGGACGCGCCCGATCTGCAAGAACAGCTTGTCCGGTTCGATACCGACTGGGCCGCACCGCTGGAACGAGCGCTCGACAAGCACGAGCTCGACGTGAGGCTGGTGATCGCCGGATCCGGAACTGCGCTTTCATTCACGCCTCATGCCGGCGGCGCGATGCAGCGCCTTCGACGCCGATGGTCGGCACCGCCGAGCTTGCCGGCGCTGCTGGCGGCGCTTGCCGACGCCTGATGCCGTCTCCGCTAAAAGGTTCCCTCTTGAACATCTCGCGTCGCAGCGTTCCCGAGAGTGTCGCCGAGTTACGCGCGGCCGGCATATCCGAAGTTCTTGCGCGCGTCTATGCAGCGCGCGGTATTTGTTCCACCGCGGAACTCGATTGCAGGTTTGCGGGCCTTCCTTCATGGACTACCTTGAAGGGTATCGACAGCGCGGCCGCACGCCTGGCCGATGCCATCGTCCGCGGCGAGCGAATGCTGATCATCGCCGACTACGACGCGGACGGCGCAACAGCATGCGCGGTCGGCATGCGAGCGTTGACGGCGATGGGTGGGGTGGTCGACTTCCTGGTGCCGAACCGGTTCGAATTCGGTTACGGCCTGACGCCGGAAATTGTCGCCCTCGCAGCGGAGCGGCAGCCGGCGCTGATCATCACCGTCGACAACGGCATCGCCAGCGTCGAGGGCGTTGCCGCCGCGCAGGCTCGGGGGATCGACGTGATGATCACCGACCATCATCTGCCCGGTGATCGGCTGCCTGACACCGCATGGATCGTGAACCCGAACCAGCCGGGGTGCGGTTATCCCAGCAAGCACCTGGCCGGGGTCGGCGTCATGTTCTATCTCTTGATCGCCCTGCGCGCCACGTTGCGCCACCTCGGACGGTTCGCGAACGGCGCCGAGCCGAACCTTGCCGCGCTGCTCGATCTGGTGGCGCTGGGCACCGTCGCCGACGTCGTCCGGCTCGATCGCGTAAATCGCATCCTGGTCGAGCAGGGCCTGCGACGCATCCGTGCCGGGCGCATGCAGCCCGGAGTGGCGGCACTATTCGCGGTCGGCGGCCGCGATCCGCAGTGCGCAACGACCTACGACCTTGGCTTTGTCGCGGGCCCACGCATCAATGCCGCCGGCCGGCTCTCGGACATGTCGATCGGCA
>VBDA01000410.1:0-4185 GCA_005883655.1 Betaproteobacteria bacterium
GGAGCTGGGGCATAGGCTCATCACCGGCACGACCACCGTCGCGCTGATCGTTCGCTTGCCGTCGGTGTGGTCAGCGCTCAGCTTGACCTCGTAATCCATCATGCTTGGAACGCCGGACACCGGCGCGGCCTTGCGCATGAACCACGGAAACTCGATCTCGATCCGGCCGTCCTCGGCATCGAGTCGTTGCAGCATCGTGTCGAGCAGCGCCGACATGCCGCCGAGCGAAAGCGACTCGCGCATCTCATCGATGACGGCCACCAGACGCGACATGTGGGTGCCCTTTTGTTGGGCGGGCAGCGCGACGTAGACGTTGAAGGACCCGACTGTCGCCTGCGGTGGGTCTGCGCCGTCGGCAAACTGCATGGGGTAGCGCAGGCCGCGAATGCCGACGCGGTCGATGGCGAGCTGTCGTGCGTCGGGGCACGATTGGACGTCGGGGATGCCAGGTGCTTCGGGACGGTTCATGATCAGAGTATCGCGGTTGTACAGGACTGCCGCAGTCGGAGGATTGCCGCAGTCGGTCAGGCCTTTGCCGCCGGCCTCGCAGCCATTTTGAGCGGGGCGATCGACGCCACCGGGGCCTCGACCAGGCGAGCGCCGAATCGTGCAACGATCGACGCCGCGATACCCTTGGCGTCGAGCCCGCATTTGGAGAGCAGCAGCGCCGGATCCCCGTGATCGATGAACTTGTCGGGCAGCCCGAGATGGAGCATCGGAACGACGATACCGAGCTCGGCGAGCGCTTCGGCGACCGCGCTGCCGGCGCCGCCGGCGACGACATTCTCTTCGACCGTCACCAGATAATCGTTCGCTTTCGCCAGCCATTCGATCAACTCGATGTCGATCGGCTTGACGAAGCGCATGTTGGCCACCATCGCGTCGATTTCCTCACCGGCGGCAAGCGCGGGGTGCAGCATGCTGCCGAAAGCGAGTATCGCGATGCGCTGTGTCCTGCGCTTGGTCTCGCGTCGCAGCTCGCCCTTGCCGATCGCCAGCGCGCGCATTTCGTTCTGGATGGCGGCGCCCGGTCCTGATCCGCGCGGATAGCGTACGGCGCTGGGTGTATCGAGCGTAAACGCGGTGTAGAGCATCTGACGGCACTCGTTCTCGTCGGCGGGGGTCATCACCGTCGTATTCGGCAGGCAGCGCAGATAGGTCAGATCGAAGCTGCCGGCGTGGGTCGGTCCATCGGCGCCGACGATGCCGCCGCGATCGATCGCGAACATCACCGCCAGGTTCTGCAGCACGACGTCGTGTATCAGCTGATCGTAGGCGCGCTGAAGAAAAGTTGAGTAGATCGCGACCACCGGTTTCATGCCTTCGCAGGCGAGACCGGCGGCGAAGGTTACCGCATGTTGCTCGGCGATGCCGACATCGAAATAGCGCTCCGCGTACTCGTTTGAGAAGCGGACCATGCCCGAGCCTTCGCGCATCGCGGGAGTGATGCCGATCAGCCGCGTGTCGCGCTTCGCCATGTCGCACAGCCAGTCACCGAATACCTGGGTATAAGTCGGCTTGCCCGCAGGCTTGGGAACGATGCCGACCTCGGGATCGAACTTGGTGACGCCGTGATAGAGAATCGGATCTTGCTCGGCCCTGGCGTAGCCGTGGCCCTTGCGCGTGATGACGTGCAGCAATTGCGCCCCCGGCAATTGCTTGACGTTGGACAGCGTTTTCACCAGATTATCGAGATCATGGCCGTCGATAGGCCCGATGTAGTTGAATCCGAATTCCTCGAACAAGGTCCCGGGAAGCACCATCCCTTTCATGTGCTCTTCCCAGCGCTTGGCGAGCTCCGCGACCGGCGGCAGCCTGGCGAGGACTTCCTTGCCGCCGCGGCGAACGTAGTTGTACACGCGTCCCGAAAGGAGGCGCGCGAGATAGTTGTTGAGCGCGCCGACCGGCTCCGAAATCGACATGTCGTTGTCGTTGAGAATGACCAGCAGGTCGGTGCCGAGGGCGCCCGCGTTGTTCAAGGCTTCGAACGCCATTCCTGCGCTCATCGCGCCATCGCCGATCACCGCAACCACTTTGCGCTCCTCGCCTTTGCGCCTCGCGGCGATCGCCATACCGAGCGCTGCCGAGATCGAGGTCGACGAATGCGCGGTGCCGAAGGTGTCGTACTCGCTTTCATCGCGGCGCGGAAAGCCGGCGATGCCGCTCCATTGCCGCAACTTCGCCATCCCTTCGCGGCGGCCGGTAAGAATCTTGTGTGCGTAGGTCTGGTGGCCGACGTCCCAAACGATGCGATCGTGCGGCGTGTCGTAGACGTAATGCAGCGCGACGGTCAGCTCGATGGTGCCGAGGTTGGACGAAAGATGGCCGCCGGTGTGGCTGACCGACTTGATGACGAAATCGCGCAACTCGCTTGCAAGTTGCGACAGCTGGCTTTTGTCCAGCCGTCGCAGATCAGCGGGAGAATGAATGGTTTCGAGCAGCATCAGTTTTTCCGCAACGCGATCCAGTCGGCGAGTTCGTTGAGCCTGCGCGCTCCGGCGCCAAAGGCGAGGAGCGCAGTATGCGCCTCGTCGCGCAGCTCAGCGACGCGTATCTTGGCCGCGTCGAGGCCGAGCAGCGAAACATAGGTCGCTTTTCCTTGCGCGGCATCCTTGCCGGCGGTCTTGCCGAGGCTGTGCGCGGTACCTTCGACGTCGAGCACGTCATCAACAATCTGAAAACCCAACCCGACCGCCGCGGCGTAGCGATCGAGTGCGTCGCTCTGCGCCTGATCGAGCGCCCGACCGCAAGCCGCTCCCAAGCGCACCGCAGCATGGATCAGCGCCCCCGTTTTGAGTGCATGCATGCGCTCGAGTTCATTCAGGCTCAATGCATCCTCCACATGCGCAAGATCGAGGGCCTGCCCGCCTGCCATGCCGTGCGATCCTGCCGCTTCCGCGAGCATCGCAATCTGTGCCTGCGCCTGGGACAGCGGCGCTTTGGCCAGTACCTCAAAAGCAAGGGTTTGCAGCGCGTCCCCCGCCAAGAGCGCCACCGCTTCGCCATAGGCGACGTGACACGTGGGCTTGCCTCGCCGCAGGACGTCGTCGTCCATGCACGGCAGGTCGTCGTGGACCAGCGAATAGGCGTGGATCAACTCCACGGCGATGGCGGCGTGATCGACAAGCCCGGCATCGGCGCCGCCAAGCTCTCCTGACGCGTAAGCGAGCAAGGCGCGGACGCGTTTACCGCCACCGAGCGCCGCGTAGCGCATCGCGGCATGCAGCGATTGCGGCGACTCGTCCGCCGCCGGTAACGCACCCTCGAGCGCGCTCTCGACTCTTTGCGCTCTTTCACGCGACCAGACCGGCCATGCCACGTCAGGGTTCATCGATCTCGCCCGATCCAGGGGCTTCCGCGGCGTCGGGCTCAAAGCTCCTCAGCACTCCGCGCTCGAGGATCTGCACCTGCTGCTGGGCGTCCTTGAGCGCCGCCTGGCAATATTGCAGGAGCTCGGCGCCGCGCTTGTATGCCGCAAGTGATTCCGCGAGCGGCAGTTGCCCGCCTTCCATGGTCGCGACGATGGTTTCGAGTTCAGCGAGCGCGGTCTCGAAGGTCGCGGGGGCCGGTGCGGTCTTATGCGCGGTGTTGGACATCTTGCGGGGTCGCGCGGACGTTCACGCGCAAGGGTGCGTGGGTGCTTGAAAGACACTCAAGAATACCCCATTTGTAGAGTGAGGCAAACGGCGCCGCTACGGCTTTGCGAATGCGGGGCCAAGTTTGCCGCAATGTTGAACTCACGCTATAATTTTCAACTCATACGACGACGCAGCCTTGATACGAAGCTTTTCGTAGCGGGCTGACTTAGCAACGCGGTTGGGGGGCGATTCATTCGCCTCTTATATTGTTTGTTGGGTTGGCGGTTCACGGGAACGAAAGGCTGATGTCCAATCTCGCAACACGTGAGCGGCTGCGGCAGTCCACCTCGCAGTTGCCCGTCTCCTGGTACAACGACCCGGCGCTGCTCGAGATCGAACGCAAGGTCCTGTTCGATCGCGGGCCCGGTTACGTCGGCCACGAACTGATGGTCCCGAACGCGGGCGATTATCACGCCCTTGCCTGGCGCGAGAACGCCCAAGTGCTGGTCCGCAATGACCGGGGCCTGGAGCTTCTGTCGAATATCTGTCGCCACCGGCAGGCGATCATGCTCACCGGCCGCGGCTCGACATCGAACATTGTCTGCCC
>VBDA01000410.1:4219-7569 GCA_005883655.1 Betaproteobacteria bacterium
CTGCTGGGCGCTCCCCATTTCGAAGAGCAACCATCCGTCAAGCTGGAGAGCGCACCGCTGCAGCGCTGGAACGGGCTGCTCTTCGACGGCGTTCGCGACGTCAGGTCCGACCTGGCCGACATGAGCGCCGCCGCGGACCTCGATTTTTCGGGCTATATGCTCGATCGGGTCGAAATCCAGGAGTGCAGCTACAACTGGAAAACATTCGTCGAGGTCTATCTCGAGGACTACCACGTCGAGCCGTTTCACCCGGGGTTGGGCCAGTTCGTCACCTGCGACAACCTGGTTTGGCAGTTCGGCGATCGCTATTCGCTGCAAACCGTCGGCGTCAACAACGGTCTCGCCAAGCCGGGGACCAAGACCTATGAGCGCTGGCACAACGCGGTGCGCCGCTATTACGGCGATGACATGCCCGGCCACGGCGCGATCTGGCTCACCATCTATCCGAACATCATGGTCGAGTGGTACGCCCACGTCCTCATCGTCAGCAGCGTAATCCCGCGCGGCGTCGACAAGACGAGCAATATCGTCGAGTTCTATTACCCCGAGGATATTGCGCTCTTCGAGCGCGAGTTCGTCGAGGCGGAGCAAGCGGCATACATGGAAACGTCGGCCGAGGATCACGACATCGCGCTTCGCATGGATGCCGGCCGCCGGGCGCTCTATAAGGTTGGACGCAACGAAACGGGGCCGTATCAGTCGCCAATGGAAGATGGCATGCAGCATTTTCACGAGTTTCTTCGCCGCGAGCTCGGCCAAGTCGGCTGAAAGAAAATGATGAGACCACTATTGGCAGCCGGCGCTCTGGCGATATCGATGCATGCGCACCTTGCTTCGGCCGAGGTGCCGCCGAGCATCCCGTACGAGAAATATCGTCTGGCCAACGGACTCGAAGTCATCCTGTCGCAGGACCGCACGCTGCCGCTGATCGCAGTCGATATCTGGTACCACGTCGGCGCGGCAAACGAAGAGCCAGGGAGGACCGGATTCGCGCATCTGTTCGAGCACATGATGTTTACCGGCAGCAAGCACGTTCCGCGCGGGGTGGCTGACAAGCTGCTCGAAGGCGTCGGCGGCACCGATTCCAACGCGACCACGTCGTTCGACCGCACCAACTATTTCGACACCGTGCCGTCCAATCAGCTCGAGCTCGCGCTCTGGATTCACGCCGATCGGATGGGCTATCTGCTCGATTCGCTCGATCAGGCGGCGCTGTCCAATCAGCAGGACGTGGTGCGCAACGAACGGCGGCAGTCGTACGAGAACCGCCCTTACGGCATTGTCGACGAGGCGGTGTTTCACGCGCTGTTTCCGCAAGGCCATCCGTACCGGCCGGCAATCATCGGCTCGCACGTTGACATCCAGGCGGCGGCCCTTGCCGACGTGCGCGACTTTTTCAAGCGCTACTATCGCCCCAACAATGCAACGCTAACCCTGGTCGGCGATTTCGATACCGCGGCAGCGAAGCGACTGGTGCAGAAATATTTCGGCTCCTTCAAGGGTGGACCCGAGGTGCCCAAGCCAGCGGCGGTGACTCCTGCGCTCACTTCCGAAAAGCGCCTGACCGTCACCGACCAGATCGAGCTCGAGCGCCTCGATCTGGCGTGGCTTACCGCACCGAAATTCAAGCCGGGCGACGCGGAGCTGACGATCGCCGGCTACATCCTCGCCGGCGGCAAGTCGAGCCGGCTGTACAAGAAGCTCGTGTACGAGCTGCAGGTGGCACAGGAGGTATCCGCCGGTCAGGACGCCAATGCCTTGACATCGATTTTCGAAATCGAGGCCATCGCGCGCTCAGGTCACACCGCGGCGGAGCTGCAACCATTGATCGACGCCGAGCTGGATCGCCTCGCAGCCGAAGCGCCAAGCGAGGCCGAAGTCGATGCCGCGCGCAATCAGATCGAACGCTCGCTCTATCAGAGCCTGCAGAAAGTGGGCGGTTCCAACGGTCGCGCGGACTTGTTGAATATGTATAACCACTACACCGGCGACCCGGGATACCTGCCCAAGGACATCGAGCGCTACGCGCGCGTCAGGCCAGACGACGTCCAGCGCATCGTGCGCGACTCTCTGCGCAAGGACGCTCGCGTGGTCGTGCTGGCGGTTCGCGGCGACAAGAAGCTCGATCCCGATCCGGCGGCGCCCGAGATTGCGCGCAACCCGGGCACCGAAGCCATCAATGCCGACGAGCGCTGGCGCAATGCGACGCCCAAGGCCGGCCTCGCGCGCATTCCCACCCTCCCGGAGCCTCACTCATTTGCGCTGGCGAACGGTCTCCGGGTGCTCTACCTTCAGCGCCAGCTGGTCGTCGACGCGGGACTGGCCGCCGGAGATCCATCGCTGCCCGGCGTTTCCGATTTCACCGCCGCGATGCTCGAGGAGGGCACCCAGTCACGTTCCTCGCAGCAGATCTCCAACGAACTGGAGCGGCTTGGAGCGAGCTATGTGCTGCAAACCCATCGCGACACCACCTCGCTCGAGATCGACGCCTTGGCGCGCAACTTCCCGGACGCGCTCGCTCTGCTTGCCGACATCGCGCAACGTCCTGCCTTCCCTGCCGACGAAATCGAGCGTCAGCGCAAGTCGCGTCTGAACACCATTGCCGAATCGCGCGAGCATGGTGGCGCGCTCGCCGATGTGGCGCTGGCCCGTGCCCTGTATGGGCCCGCTCATCCGTATGGAAACTCCGCGATCGGCACCGAAGCTTCGGTGATGCGGATCGGCGAAGCGGACCTGCGCTCGCTTTGGCAGCGACACTTTCGGCCGGATAAGGCGGCACTGATCGTGGTCGGTGCGATCGACGCCGCCAGTCTCAAGGCGCTGGTCGAGCGGCAATGGGGAGGCTGGCAGCCGGCGAGCGCAGCGATCGCGAATACGCCGCCTGCGAAAGCGGTGACCTCGACCGCGCGGGTGATCATCGTCGACAGACCTGGTGCGCCTCAAACGGAGCTTCGCATCGGCCGCATCGGCACCGTACGCACGACCCCCGACTTTGCCGCATTGCAGCTGCTGAACGAAGCGTTCGGCGGCTCGTTCAGCAGCCGTCTCAACCTCGACTTGCGCGAAGACAAGGGCTACACCTACGGCGTTGGGTCGCGCTTCAGTTACGGCCGCATGCCGGCGCCGTTCGCGATTCGCACTGCGGTGCGCAGCGACGTTTCCGCCCCGGCCGTCAAGGAAGTGTTTTCGGAATTGAAGCGAGTCACGGCGGCGCCGCTTGCTCCGGACGAGTTGAAGCGCGCCCGGGGCTCGCTTACCCAGTCGCTCCCCGGAGCGTTCGAGACCAACGAAGCGACCGCCGGCTCGTTCGGCGACTTGTTCGCGTATGGCCTCCCGCCCGACTACTACCG
>VBDA01000411.1:0-7816 GCA_005883655.1 Betaproteobacteria bacterium
CCATGCGCCTGACTTGAGCGCTTCCACTACCTTGCCGGCCGCGTCGTAATTGACCAGCTCGACGGGCACGAGGAGCCGGCGCCCGAGTTCTCGCGCGAGATCGACCGATACGCCGCGTGCTTCGCCGGTCGCCGCATCCTTTGCGGCGAGAACCGGGTTGCCGAAGTTGATCGCCGCCCTCAACTTGCCGGTCGGCGCCAGATCGGCAACCACCGCGGCAAGATTGGAATCGGCATTGTTGGCAGGTGCCATCGATGTTGTCGAACAGGATCCAAGAAAAGCGAGCATAACAATGGCCAGCGCGAGCCTGAGCATTTTTCTTTCCACGAAAAGGCGATGACGACTATTATGCCGCGACGCACGGCGAACGCTCCAACTGCCTGCTCCCGCCGCGTACAGGCCCTGCGCGAGCCCTTGTATACTTTGCTTCCCGCCAGCCCGGAAGAACGCTTTTGGCAACCCGACAGGCCTCGCAGTTGCGGTAGCGAGCGATGCAAGCCGACGCCGATTACTACGCCCGGCTGCCGATCTTCGACGGCTTCGCGAGCGTCATGGATCCGGCGCGGTATCAACCGCTGCCGGACGATTGGGTACTGGGACTCACCGACGTCGTGAGCTCCACCAACGCGATCGAGGAGGGCCGATACAAGGCCGTCAACACGGCGGGAGCCTCGGTCATTGCCGCGGTATCGAACGCGCTCGGAGGCCGCAAGTTTCCCTTCGTGTTCGGCGGAGATGGCGCGAGCTTCGCGGTCTCCGATGAAGACAGAGCAGTGGCGCGCGCCGCGCTCGCCGCCACCGCGGCCTGGACGCGCGACGATCTCGAGCTCGAGCTTCGCGTCGCGCTCGTTCCGGTTTCCGCCGTGAGAGAACAGGGGCTCGACGTCAGCGTGGCCCGATTCGCACCCTCGAAGAACGTTTCATACGCAATGTTCGCCGGCGGCGGGCTAGCGTGGGCCGATCGGGCGATGAAGCAAGGACGCTTCGCCGTGTCGCCGGCAGCGCCCGGCACGCGTCCCGACCTGAGCGGCTTGTCGTGCCGCTGGAACGATATTCCGGCGTCGCACGGGCTGATCCTGTCGCTGGTGTTGGCACCGGTGACCAATGGCGATCCCGCATTTCGCAAGCTGGTCGAAGAGCTTCTGGCCGAGCTCGATAGCAGCACCGAGGTCGCGCGACCGGTGCCGGAAAACGCTCCCGGCGTCGGCTGGCCGCCGCCGGGATTGGACCTCGAGGCACGCGCATCGCGCAAGAGCGGCGAGCGGCTTTTCATGCGCCGGCTGCGGGTGAGCGCAGGAACGCTGCTCGCCTTCGTGATCATGCGCTTCGGCATCCGCGTCGGCGGTTTCGATCCGACCGTCTATCGGCGAGACGTGGTCGACAATTCGGATTTCCGCAAGTACGACGATAACCTGCGCATGACCCTCGATTGCACGCCCGCGCTCGCCGACAGCATCGAGCGGCGCCTCACCAAGGCGGAAGTCGACAAGATCGCGCGCTTTGGTCTGCACCGCCAGCCCTCGGCGATCATGACCTGCATCGTGCCGTCAATTTCGGAAAGCACGCACGTCCACTTCGTCGACGGCGCCGCCGGTGGATATGCGCTGGCCGCGAGACGACTCAAGCTTGCTTGGGTTTAAAAGGAGGAGCCATGCCGCTCTGGGCGCGCGTTATCCACGAAGGACGTGAATGCTTCGGCACCGTCGACGGTGAAACCATCCTGCTCTATGAAGGAGACATGCTTGCGGATCCGCGGCCGACGCGCGAGTCGATCCCGCTCAACGCCGCAAGGCTGCTGACGCCGATCAACCCAAGCAAGATGGTGGCGCTGGTCGACAACTATCGTGCGCTCGTCGCCAAGCTCAATCACGCGGTCCCAGCCGAGCCGCTTTACTTTCTCAAGGCCAACAACTCTTTTATCGCCGGCGGCGATACGATTCGCGCTCCCCGGTCCTACACGGGCAAGATAGTGTATGAAGGCGAGCTCGGCATCGTCATCGGCAAGCGCTGCGCTGCGGTTTCAGAGACAGATGCGGCAAGCTGCATCTTCGGATACACCTGCATCAACGACGTCACCGCCATCGACATTCTCAACAAGGATCCGGGCTTTGCCCAATGGACCCGAGCCAAGGGCTTCGACACCTTCGGCGTGTTCGGCCCGGTGATCGCGACCGGCGTCGATCCCGCCAAGCTCATCGTCAAGACCATCCTCAACGGCCAGGAGCGTCAGAACTATCCGTTATCGGACGTCATCTTTGAGCCGGTCAGGTTGGTGAGCCTCATCTCGCAAGACATGACGCTGGAGGCGGGCGACGTCATCGCCTGCGGCACGTCGGTGGGCGTAGGATCGATGAAGCCAGGCAGCACGGTCAGCATAGTCATCGATGGTATCGGCACGCTGACCAACCGATTCGAATAAACCGTACAACAACAGAGCACGGCGCCAGCATTTCGTTCATCGCTTGGGTGGCGTCAATGGCGGTGACAGGTGCATGCAAGAGGAGAAGATGAAAATCGCGGTCATCGGCGCGGGGGCGATGGGCGGCATGCTGGCGGTGCGGCTCGCGCTCTCGGGTCAGAGCGTCACTGTGGTAGATCGGGGCGCGCATCTGGAAGCAATCCAAAGGAATGGCCTCAAGCTCATCCGCCCCGATGGCGCTGAAGAGACTGCGAAGGACCTGCGCGCAGTAGCGAGTTGCACCGACGCGGGGCCGCAAGATCTCGTGTTTCTGGCGCTGAAGGCCTATGTCGTCGAAGCGGCGGCGCCGCAAATGCGCGCGCTGTTCGACGCAAACACCGTCGTGGTGCCGATCCAGAACGGTCTGCCCTGGTGGTACTTTCAGAATTTCAATGGCCCGCACGCGGGTCACCGGCTCAAGAGCGCCGATCCAAGCGGCGTGATCGAACGGAGCATCGAATCGCGGCGCATCATCGGCTGTGTCGTCTACCCCGCCGGTGAAATCGTCGCGCCGGGAGTCATCAAGCTTCTCGAAGGCGACCGCTTTCCCGTCGGAGAGCTGGACGGGGTCGAAAGCGAGCGCGTCAAAAATGTATCGCAGGCACTCGTCGGCGCGGGACTGAAAGCACCGGTGCTCGGCGATATCCGCTCCGAAATCTGGCTCAAGCTGTGGGGCAATATGAGCTTCAATCCAATCAGCGCGCTCACCCACGCGACGCTGGTCGACATCTGTCAGGAACCGGCGACGCGTGAACTTGCCACCGACATGATGCGAGAGGCTCAAGCAGTGGCGGAAAAGCTCGGGGTCAGCTTTCGGGTGCCGCTGGAAAAACGCATCGAAGGCGCGGCGAAAGTCGGCAAGCACAAGACTTCCACCTTGCAGGACGTCGAAGCGGGCCGTCCGGTCGAAGTGGACGCGTTGATCGGCTCGGTGATCGAGGTGGGCGAATTGACCGGAACGCCGACGCCCGCGACGCGCGCGGTTTACGCGCTGCTCAAGCTGCTGGTGAAGACGATGCATGACGAGGGCGCGCGCGTCGTGATGCAGCCCTCTAAAGCGCTGTCAGGCGAGCGCTAGTGCTATCCGCGAATCGCGCGCCACACGCGCTCGGAAGTCAATGGCATCTGCAGCGCTTTCGCTCGCTCGCGCACTTCGGTGCGGCCGCCGCGTGCAAGCGCGTCCATTACCGCGTTGACCACCGCCGGTGTGGCGCCGATCGTTCCCAGCTCACCAACACCTTTGACGCCCATGGCGTTATTCAGGCAGGGCGTCGACTCGTCCATGGTCATCTCGAAGTGTTCGATCATGCCCGCGTGTGGCAGCGCGTAGTCGAGAAAGGTCGCGGACAAGGCCTGTCCGGATTCGCGGTCGTAGACGAACCGCTCGCACAGCGCCTGTCCGATGCCCTGCGCCGCGCCGCCCTCGAGCTGGCCGATAACGATCATGGGATTGACGACGCGGCCGACGTCGTTGACCGACCAGTAGCCGACCAGCTCGACCGCGCCCGTGTCCGGATCGATTTCGACTTCGCAGATATGGCAGCCGTTGGGCCATGTCGGGCCGGCGACGGAGCTCGTCGAGTCCAACACGATGCGTTGCTCCGGCTGCCGGTGTGCGAGCTCGAATAATCCGATGCGCCGATCCGTGCACGCGATGCTGAACACGCCGTCGCGGTATTCGATATCGGCGGCTGCCGCTTCCATTTCATCGGCCGCCATGACCTTGGCCTTGGCGACGGTGCGATCGGCAGCCACGCGCACCGCGGATCCGCCGACAAAAAGGGAGCGCGAGCCGGCGCTGCCGAAACCCTGCCCGCGGTCGGTGTCCCCCTGCACGATTCTGATCACTTGCGCGAAAGTGGTTAGGAGCCCCTGCCCCATGCCTTGGAGCGCGGAGAAGATCTCGATCTCGCCGTCGTTTTTCTCGCCCGAAGTGACGGTCACCGTTACTCGCTCGTCGAAGACGTCGGCGCCGGTCCATTCGAGAAATGCGGCCATGCCGCGACCGCGCCAGCGGCCGCGTCTTTGTGCCTCCGCCTGGCGTGCGTCGAAGCCGTTCCAGCGGGCCAATGTTGTTGCCTTGTTCATCACCAACTCGAACTGGCCGCTGTCGTAGGTCTTGTCCATCGCGTTGCTGTACGGCATCTGCTCGGGTCGGATCATGTTGCGCCGGCGCAGCTCGATCTGATCGATACCGGTCTGGCGCGCGGCGGCATCCATCAGGCGCTCGATGATGTAGATGGCCTCGGGTCTGCCGGCGCCGCGATAGGCGCTGGTCGGCGCGGTGTTGGTGAGGATCGCCTTGATGCGAATGTCGATGGTCCCGATGTCATAGATGCTGGTGGAAACCCACGGTCCTATCATCAACTGGATCACCGCGCCGGCGGGGGTGGCGAACGCGCCCATATTGGCAAGGGAAAATACGCGCAGCGCGAGGATCCGACCGGAGCGGTCGAGCGCCAGCTCGGCCTTGCTGGCGACGTCGCGGCCATGGGTCGCGGCCAGGAATTCCTCCATCCGCTCGGCACACCACTTCAGCGGCCGCTCGAGTTTTCGCGCGCAAAAAGCGAGCACCACGTCTTCCGGGTAGAGGCCGGTCTTCATGCCAAAGCCACCGCCGACATCGCCGACCAGAATGCGCACCTTATCGTTGGCGATGCCGAGAACCTCCGCGCACAAGGCGTCGCGAAGCCCGGTCGGCGTCTGGCAGCTCACGCGCAGCGTGATGCGGCCGGTTGTCTTGTCGTAGCTCGCCAGAATCGCACGCGGCTCGATCGGGCACGGCGCGACACGCTGGTTCACGAGGTCGAGCATCACGACGTGCGCCGCCTTGTCGAACGCCTTGGCCGCAGCGCTAGCATTGCCCATTGCGGCGGGCCATACCAGCGGCGCGCCGGCGGCCACGGCGTCATCGAGGTCGGCGACCATCGGCAGCGCGTCGTAACGCACGTCGATCGCCTCGGCCGCATCGCGCGCCTCTTCGGCGCTTTGCGCGATCACCGCCGCAATGGCTTCGCCGACGAAGCGGACGGTGTCGACGGCGAGCGCGTGCCGCGGGGGCGATGCGGTCGGTGAGCCATCGCCGCGCTTGAAGTCGATCGACAACGGCAGTGGCTTGACGCCGGCAGCGACGAGATCTGCGCCGGTGACGATGGCGACGACGCCGGACATCGCCGCTGCGGCCGCTGCGTCGATGGCGACGACCCGCGCGTGCGGATACGGTGAGCGCAGAAAGCAGACATATGCCTGGCCCGGCAGCGAAACGTCGTCGGCGAAGATACCGACTCCGGTCAGCAGCGCCTGATCCTCGACCCGGCGCACCGACTTGCCGCTACCGAACCGCGCGTACTGCGATTCGCCAGTCACGCCCGTCCGATCATTGCTTGTCGAGCGTCGGCGGCCGCCACGCCAAGGGCACGAGCCCCGGTGCGCGCAGCAGGCGCATCATGCGGATTGCCGTTTCCCGCCCGCGATAGTAGCCCGCGATGCGAAGCGTCTGCTCAAAGCCGAGCGCGCGATAGAAGAGGTAGGCAGCCTTGTTCTGCGCGCGCAGCTCGACGTGGAGCGTGGCGATGCCCGCCGTCACGGCGGTCTCGACCAGCCATTGCGTCAACCGTCGGGCGATGCCGCGGCGATGATGATCGGCGCGCACCGCGAGCAGCACGAGGTGCGCGCGTTCCTCGCCCAGGGTCATGATGGCGAAGCCCGCAGCGCACGCGTTTTCGCACGCGACCAGCGACACGGTGTCCGCGTTGCCGAGCAACTGCCCGATGCGCTCGGTGCGGTAATGCCAACCAAGCCCGATCTCGATCAGATCGCGGGACATCGCGGCGAGCGTCGGCGCGTCGCTTTGGCGGGCCAGCCGCAAGGTAGTGCCGGACAGGTTCATGCCATGATTTTGCCATGACTTGGTGGAAACCGTGTCGACCAAAATCAAGTGGGCAACGCGGCCGGGCGGCCGCCTTCTCGCACCTGTTTGCCCTTGCGAGCAAAGCGGCGAACGGGCATGATTTCCTTTCGCCGCGTCCGACGCTGCGCGTTTTCATGACGGAACCTTTCGACGGGAGACCCTCGTGCTTAGACAAATCCTCACGCTGGCAGCGCTTGTCAGCCTCGCCGCATCGGGCCCGATTGCCGCCCAGCCGCCTCCGGCCGGCGCATCGCCGACGCCGATCAAGCGTACGGTCCTGCAAAAGGTCGATGTGCCGACCGCGAACTACGAAACCATCACCGCCATCGCCGAGCTTTCGCCGGGCGTCAACATCGGGCGCCATACTCATTTCGGTCCCGAGACCGGCTACGTGATTGAAGGCGACTTCACCTTCCTGGTCGACGGCAAGCCGCCGCTTGCGCTCAAGGCAGGCGACTCCTACCAGGTAGCACCGGGCGTGCCGCACGATGCTCGCTCGGGAGAAAGAGGTGCCAAGGTGCTCGCCGTATACGTGGTGGAGAAGGGCAAACCGCTGGCCACGCCGGCGCCCTAGCGGACCGCGGACGTTCTGGCGCCCGGCTTCGCCGAGCAACTTTGTGCGCCCGCGGCGATCGAAGAAATTGTGGCCTGACCATGTTCTCAGCCGTCGCGAAGCGCTGGCCTTGATCGGCGCATCGAGCGCGGCGCTGTTGACGCTCGCGCTGCCGGCGCGCGCGGCCGCCCCGCCGTCATGCTTCGCGCGCCCGCAACAAACCGAAGGTCCGTTTTTCGTGGAAGAGGAGCTGGATCGCTCGGACATCCGCTCCGATCCACGCACCGGCGCGGTCAGGCCAGGAGTTCCCCTGCGGCTGACATTCAATGTCTCGCGCATCAGCGGCGCGACCTGCGTCCCGCTTGCCGGCGCCAAGTTCGACCTCTGGCACTGCGACGCCACGGGCCGCTATTCCGATGCGCGCAGTCGCGGTTCATCGAGCGTGGGCGAGAAATTCCTGCGCGGCTACCAACGTACCAACGCGGCGGGAACGGCGCGATTCCTGACGATTTATCCCGGATGGTACGGCGGCCGCACCGTGCACGTGCATTTCAAGATCCGCACTGCGGCGTCTTCGGCGTCCGCATACGAATTCACGTCGCAACTATACTTCGACGACGCGCTCACCGATCGCGTCTACGCGTCGGAACCCTACGCGGCGGGACGACGCCGCTCAATGCACAACGCCGACGATTTCCTTTTTCGCGATGGCGGCAGCCAGTTGCTGATCGTTCCGGTGCAAGATGCGCCGGGTTACGCGGCGACGTTCGATATCGGTTTGCAAGTCGCTTGAAGCGCCGGGCAAGTCTCGGTCGAAGCGGCCGGCCGAAAGAATAGCGCAGCATCGATTGACCGGTGCTAATGCATTGCCACCGGCTCTAGTAACGATATCGAG
>VBDA01000411.1:7847-8342 GCA_005883655.1 Betaproteobacteria bacterium
ATCGCGCAAGCGCTTTTCTCGCTCTGCCTGCTGGGTGGGATGCCGGCATTCGGACACGATGCTCCATCTGCAGCGAATGCGTCCCCGGAGGCCTTGGATACCGGTTTGAGCCGGTTGCACCATCCCGTGTCCACGCGCAACCGTCAGGCTCAGGCGTACTTCGATCAGGGCATGAAGCTCGTGTTCGCGTTCAATCACGACGCGGCAATCAAGTCCTTCCAGCGCGCGCTGACGCTGGATGCCGATCTCGCGATGGCGCACTGGGGTATTGCGCTGGCGCTCGGGCCCAACATCAATCTGCCGATGGACGTGGCCGCGCACAAGGCCGCTTACGCCGAGCTGCAGAAGGCGATTGCATTGAAAGCGAAGGCCGCGCCGGTCGAGCGGGAGTACATCGATGCGCTGTCCAGGCGCTACAGTGCGAATGCGGAAGCCGACCTGGCTCCGTTGCAGGTCGCCTACAAGGACGCTATGAAGGAGCTTTCGCGGCGCCAT
>VBDA01000411.1:8355-8879 GCA_005883655.1 Betaproteobacteria bacterium
CCGCGGTGCTTTACGCCGAGAGCCTGATGGACTTGCATCCGTGGAAGCTGTGGGCGGCGGATGGGAAGCCCGCCGATGGGACGCTGGAGCTGGTCCGTGTACTGGAGCGCGCGCAGGCCCGGCAACCAGATCATATCGGCGCCCTTCACTATTACGTGCACGCGATCGAAGCGTCGCCTCATCCGGAAAAGGGACTCGCTGCGGCGAAGCGACTGGAGAACCTTGCGCCGTCGGCGGGACACCTGGTGCATATGCCCGCGCACATCTACATCCGCACCGGCAATTACCTCGACGCCATCCGCGTCAACGAGGCCGCGGTGCGCGCCGATGAGCGCCTGGCCGCGTCCGGAGCGAAATCCTTCTACCTAGTCGCGTATTACGGTCACAACCTGCACTTTCTCGCGGTCTGCAATGCCATCGCCGGTAACTCCGCGCAGGCGATCGCGGCGGCCAACAAGCTCTACGCGCACGCGTCGCCGATGGTCAAGGAAATACCGCCATTGGACGGTTTCCTGTATACGCCG
>VBDA01000412.1 GCA_005883655.1 Betaproteobacteria bacterium
CGTCGAACGCCGCCACCAGCGCGATGCGGACATAGCCTTGACCGGGATTGCGGTCGCCGGTCTCGCGGCCAATGTAGCTGCCCGGCAGGACGCTGACCGCTTCTTCGGCATAGAGTCGCCGCGCGAACTCGGCGTCGTCGTCAGGGACGCGCGCCCACAAATAAAACGCTGCATCGGGCGCGTGCGCGGGCAGAACCGCGCAAACGGCCGGCGCCAGCTTGGTGAATTTTTGCGCGTACAGCGCCCGATTGGCGCGAACGTGCTCTTCGTCGTTCCACGCAGCGATACTCGCCGCCGCGACCGCGGGCGACATCGCGGAGCCATGATAGGTCCGGTAAAGGAGAAATGCTTTGACCAGCGCAGCGTCGCCTGAAACGTATCCCGAACGCAAGCCGGGAGCGTTGGATCGCTTGGAAAGGCTGCCAAAGGAAACGAGTCGCGGGTAGCCGTTGCGTCCAAGCGCGTGCGCCGCCGCAAGCGCGCCGAGCGGGGGAGCCGCTTCGTCGAAATAGATCTCGGAATAGCACTCGTCGGCGGCGATCACGAAATCGTGCCGATCGGCCAGCTCGAACAGGTAACGCCACTCGTCCTGACGCATCACCCTGCCGGTGGGATTGTCGGGCGAGCAGACATACAGCAGTTGCGTCCGAGCCCAGACTGCGTCCGGCACGTCCGCCCATCGCGGAGCGAAATCGTCCGCAACGAGACTATTGACGTAATACGGCGTCGCGCCAGCCAGCAACGCGGCGCCTTCGTAGATCTGATAGAACGGATTGGGAACGACGACCGTCGCGCCGGCGCGGCTGGAATCGATGACCGACTGCGCAAACGAGAACAGCGCCTCGCGGCTGCCGAGCACCGGCAGCACCTGCGTTGCCGGATCGAGCGAGATCAATCCATGACGGCGCTTGAGCCACGCTGCGATCGCCTCGCGCAACGCGGGCGCGCCTGCCGTTGTGGGATAATTCGCGAGTCCCTTCGCGCCTGCCGCGAGCGCGTCGAGCAGCAGCCGGGGTGTCGGATGGCGCGGCTCACCGATCGACAGGCTGATGGGCGGCTTCTGCGGATTCGGCACTACGCTCGCGAACAGCGCTCGCAGACGTTCGAACGGGTACGGCCGCAATTGCGCGAGGTGCGGATTCAAAAAAATGTGGCGCGAAAAAACGCGGTGACCAATTGAGCGAAAGCGGATTATACGTGACGAGCGCGCGCTCTTCGGTGGTGCTCGGCGTGGCATGGAAAATCGCCGTCGTGCTGGCGTGGCTCGTCGCGTTGGGTATCCTGGCGCTTACCGTCGCGCATTGGGGCTGGAAGTGGTTCGGTCCGGCGCCGGTGACGATTCCGGTCACGATTCCCGACAGCGACCTCGCTCGTCGGGTTGCGGATGCAAAACTGTTCGGAGTTGCGCCCGCGGCGACTCCGGTCACCGCGGGCGCAAGCTTGGGTGATCTTCGCCTGCTCGGTGTTTTCGCGCTTCGCGACGGCAGCGGTTATGCGTTGTTCCGGAATGCTCGCGGCCCGCTGTTCGTTTCCACCGGCCAGGAAATGGGTGCCGGTGTGCGGCTCGATCAGGTACGACCCGACGGCGTCACGCTGATCGACGGTGGAGTGCGCCGGGAAATCACGCTGCGCACGCCGGCGACGGAAACGCGACCGCCGGTCGCGATCGCGCAAAGCGCCAAGCCCTCGGCGTGCGCAGTGCCGGCGGGATTTGCCGGGCCGATCGTGCGATTGAATGCGGAACTGCTCGGTGGCATGACCGGCACGCCGGACGCATGGAAGGCCTTGCTGGAGGCAGGGTCTGGAGCTTTGATCGTGCGCGATCAAAGCGGCTTTGCCGGGATGCTGGGTCTCAAAAACGGAGATCGCGTGGAGCGCGCCAACGGCATCCCGCTCGCGATTCCTGCTGATATCGCGTCCACCGTTCTGCAGCCGCTGACCAAGAGTCAGGCGGTGTGGGTTGCCGGCACGCGCGAGGGAAAACCCCAGCAGTGGCTGTACCTCAACGCAGGAGCATGTCCGGGGTAGCGCGACCTGCCGCGTCGCTTGTCGCCGATTCCGGTAACCAGTCGAGCAGCTCGGGAAGCGAATGGATGACGCCGTCGGCGGCCCAATGCTCGGGCGTGTCGTCGACACCCAGGTAGCCGTAGCTCGCGATCAAGGTCTTCATTCCCGCGGCGCGACCGGCGACGATGTCGCGCTCGGCGTCGCCCACGTACACGCAGTCCGGTGGATCGACTTTCAGCGCCACCGCCGCCGCGAGCAGCGGCTCCGGATGTGGCTTTGCGTTCGCCGTCGTGTCGCCGCAGATGACCGCGACCGTGCGCGTCGACAGCGCGAGGCGCTCGAGGATCGGCAGCGTGAATCGCGTCGCCTTGTTGGTGACGATGCCCCAGCGCAAGCCTCGGCGCTCGATCTCCGTCAGGACCTTCTCCGCGTCCTCGAACAACTGCGTTTTTTCGCAGAGCGCTGCTGCGTAATAATCGAGGAAGGTGTCGCGAAGGTTCACGAATTCGGGACTCTCGTGGCCGATGCCGAATGCCGCGCCCAGCATGCCGCGTGCGCCATGCGACGCGTGCGGACGGAGCACGTCGAGCGGCATGGGCGGCAGCGAACGATCGGCGCGAACACGGTTGAGGGCGCCGGCGAGATCGCCCGCGGTGTCCGCGAGCGTGCCGTCAAGATCGAAAAGTACTGCGCGAACGCTGAGTCGCGCCGGGGGAGCGAGCCTATTCGGCACGTCGAAAGGTCATGATGTAGTTGACCGAGGTATCGGGTTCTAGCCGGTAAGTCTTGGTGAAGGGGTTGTACGTCATGCCGATCAGCGCCTCGGTCTCCAATCCCGCCGCGCGCGCCGATGACGCGATTTCCGAAGGCTTCAGAAACCGCGCGTAGTCGTGCGTGCCGCGAGGCAGAAGGCCGAGCACGTACTCAGCGCCGATGATGGCCAGTGCGTAAGCCTTTGGATTGCGGTTGATGGTGGA
>VBDA01000413.1 GCA_005883655.1 Betaproteobacteria bacterium
ACCCACCCGCCGTAGATGACCAGCGCCAGCATCGCGAGTCCGACCCCGACCATGAGGCGAAACGAGAAGAACGTTATCGCGACCGGAGGCCGGTCTTCGCGTTTCCAGTCTTTCAAGCCGCGCACGACGCCGTCGGCGTCGTGCGTGATGATGACCGAGCCCAGCTCCGGGATGCCGAGCTCGAATCGATTGCTCTCTGCGTCTTCGTCCGGCCACGCGAACAGCAACAGCGGCATGTGGCTTTGCGTGCTCCAGTTGGCCTCGATGGCCGCCAGTTTCGCCGGCTGGTATTCGCGGGTATTAAGCCCATGCAGGTCGCCGATAAAAATCTGCAAAGGCACCAGCAGCGCCAGCAGGCCGAACGCCATTTTAAGCATGGTCGTTCCTTCCTCGATGAAGCGGCCGCCGCGCAAGTGATACGCCGCGACGCCGGCGACCACCAGCGCCGTGGTGATGAAAAACGCCATCGCGGTGTGCACGAGCCGGTACGGAAACGACGGGTTGAAGATCACCTGGAACCAATCGTCGGCAAGGAAGCGGCCGCCAGCGATCACATGTCCGCTCGGCGTCTGCATCCAGCTGTTCATGGCGATGATCCAGAACGTCGATAAGAGCGTTCCGGCGGCGACCATGACTGCGGCGAAGAAATGCATCCACGGTGGAACGCGGTCGCGTCCGAACAGCAGCACGCCGAGGAAGCCGGCCTCCAGAAAGAATGCGGTCAGAGCCTCGTACGCCACCAGCGGCCCGGTGACGTCGGCGGTCGCATCGGAAAACCGGCTCCAGTTGGTGCCGAGCTGGAAAGGCATGACGATGCCCGAAACGACGCCCATGCCGAACGAGACGGCAAATATCTTGAGCCAGAAGCGGGAGAGCCGGAGATAGACCGGGCGCTTAGTCGTGAAGTGCAGACCTTCCAGCACCGCGATGTAGGCCGCGAGACCGACGGTGAACGCCGGCAGCAGAATGTGCAGCGCGATCACCCAGAAGAACTGAAGTCGCGACAGCAGTACCGCGTCGAGCGGCATCGCATCTCCAGGGCTGATTTCGTCGCCGCAACTATACCATCGGTGTCGCCGGCTCGTTGTGCGCTACCCATTGGAAGCAATGGTCTGGGTTGCCGGCTGGCGCCGGTCGCCACTCGTGAACGGCGAGGAATATAATGGATACGCAAGACGGTTACCGACCATTCAAAGGAGAAATCATGTCAACCCGCTTTCTCATGTCTCCGCTGCGCTGGCTGCTGGCGATGCTTCTCGCGTTGAGCGCCGGTGCCGCGCTTGCGCAGTCCGAACAGCAGAAGCTGGTCAATGCCGCCGACACGACATTCTTGAATTTCATGCGCGATCCCCAAATGACCTGGCTGCAGCAAAACATCGGCCGCGCCAAGGGTGTGCTGATCGCACCGGAAGTTGTCAAAGCCGGCTTTATCTTCGGCGGCTCCGGCGGCCGCGCCGTCTTGGTCGTGCGCGATGCCAAATCCGGCAAATGGGTCGGCCCGGCGTTTTACACCTTGGCCACCGCGAGCGTCGGCTTTCAGGCCGGCGTCGCGGTTTCCGAAATGCTGACCCTGGTCATGACCGAGAAGGCGCTGAACTCGCTGCTTTCGGATTCGGTCAAGCTCGGCCCTGATGCCAGCGTTGCCGCGGGACCTGTGGGCGCCGGCGCCAAGGCGGACGTAGTGACCGACCTCGTGTCGTACAGCCACTCCAAGGGCATCTACGGCGGGATCAATCTCGACGGCACCGTCGTCGCCGTGTCCAAGGATTGGAATCAGGGCTTCTATCAGAAACCGGTCAGCGCGCCCGATATCCTGGTGCGCATGACGACGCACAACAAAAGCGCCGACAAGCTGATCGGCGACGTATCGCGCGCCACCGGCCGGCGATAGGACACGCGGCGCAATTCGGCGCCGCGTGGCCGCCATTGGCGCCGGTAAATTCCATCCGTTCACCGGTCCGGTCAAGCATGAACACCGGCGCGAGCAACGAAAGCAGAGCGACGGCGTCGCGTCACACGGATCTGCGGCAATGGATCGGCAAGACCGAACGGCTAAGCGATATCATCACCGCGACACCCTATGCTGCCCTCGCGGCGACACTCGACCGCTCCGCGGAGCGGCCCGCGGCCGGCACTCCTCTACCCGCGCTGTGGCACTGGCTGTATTTTCTGCCCGTCTATCGCCAATCGGACATCGGGCCCGACGGTCACGCCGAGCGGGGCGGTTTCCTTCCGCCGGTAGCGCTTCCGCGGCGGATGTGGGCCGGCAGCCAGTTCGAATTCTCGCGTCCGCTTTGCGTCGGTGACTCCGTCACCCGCCGTTCCACCATCGTCGACGTCGCCGAAAAACTGGGCCGCAGCGGCCCGCTGGTATTCGTGAAGGTACGACACGAGATTCATCGTGACGACGAGCCCTCGCCCGCGCTCATCGAATTTCACGATCTCGTCTATCGCGACGCACCGACCGCTGGCGCCGCCGCGCCGTCGCCCACGTCGGCGCCGGAGGCGTGGTCGTGGGAGCGCAAGATAAGCCCCGACCCGGTATTGCTCTTTCGATATTCGGCGCTCACCTTCAATGGCCACCGCATCCACTACGATCGCCGCTATGTCACCGAGGTCGAAGGCTATCCGGGTCTCGTCGTCCACGGCCCGCTGATTGCCACGCTGCTGCTCGACCTCCTGCGCCGGGAAATGCCCGAGGCCGACGTATCTCGATTCCAGTTCAAGGCCATCCGGCCGTTGTTCGATCTCGAAGCGTTTTCGGTATGCGGCCGCACCGGCGAGGGCAATACCGTCCAGCTCTGGGCCCGGGACCATGAAGGATGGCTGGCCATGGACGCGACGGCGGTCCTGCGGTGACCATTGGATCATGAGGCCCTTGGATGGCGTGACCGTGGTATCGCTGGAGCACGCTATCGCCGCGCCGTTCGCGACGCGCCAGCTCGCCGACCTCGGCGCACGCGTGATCAAGATCGAACGTCCCGGCGCGGGAGATTTCGCGCGCGGCTACGACGAACGCGTGCGCGGCATGGCGTCTCATTTCGTGTGGACCAACCGCTCCAAGGAAAGCCTCACGCTCGACGTCAAGCACCCCAAGGCGCAAGCGATCCTCAAGCGCCTGATTGTCGAGAAGGCGGATGTGGTAGTGCAGAATCTCGCACCCGGCGCGGCAGCGCGGCTGGGTCTGGCCTACGAAACCCTGGCCGGGACGAAGCCTTCGATCATCGTCTGCGACATCTCCGGTTACGGCAAGGACGGACCGTACCGCGACAAGAAGGCATACGACCTGCTGATACAAAGCGAGGCAGGCTTTTTGTCCGTGACCGGGACCGACGCCGACCCGGTGAAAGCAGGCTGCTCCATCGCCGACATCGCCGCCGGCATGTATGCCTACAGCAATATCCTCGCCACGCTGCTGCACCGCCAGCAGACCGGCCGCGGAGCGCATCTCGATATTTCGATGCTTGAATCGCTGGTCGAATGGATGAGTTATCCGCTGTACTATGCCTTCGCCGGCGCGGCACCGCCGCCGCGCAGCGGCGCAAGCCACGCGACGATTTATCCCTACGGCCCGTTCCCCGCCGCGGATGGCAAGACCGTGATGCTGGGCCTGCAGAACGAGCGCGAGTGGGCGGTGTTCTGCGAGAAGGTGCTGCAGCAACCGGAGCTCGCAGCCGACCCGCGCTATACCAGCAACTCGAAGCGCAGCGCGGCACGCGACGAGCTGCGCGCGCAATTGAGCGCGGCGGAGGTCGTGCAGCGCCTCGACGATGCGCAGATCGCCAACGCCCGGGTCAACGACATGCACGACGTATGGGACCACCCGCAATTACGCGCACGCAAACGCTGGCGCGACGTGGAATCGCCCGCGGGCTCGATCCCGGCGTTGTTGCCGCCTGGGTCGTCCCACGTCGCCGACGAAGCGTCGGCACGCATGGACCCCGTGCCGGCGCTCGGCGAGCACACCGACGCCATCCTGGCAGAGCTGGGCTGCTCAGATCCCGAAATCGCCGAGCTGCGCGCGGCGCACGCCGTATGAGCGTTACAACTGAATCGACGCATGAAGGCCTGGCGGTGACAGCGCCGTTCAGCTATCTCTTCGTTCCCGGCAATCGCCCGGATCGCTTCGACAAGGCGCTCTCGTCCGGCGCCGACGCGATCGTCATCGATCTCGAGGACGCCGTTGCGGCGAACGACAAGGCGCTGGCGCGCGAACATATCGGCGCGTGGCTCAACGCTCAGTCGGATGTCGGCGAGCGCGTGCTAGTGCGCATCAACGACGCTGGAACGCCCTGGTTCGACGCCGACTTGGGTCTGGTCCGTGGCAGCGGCGTTCGCGCGATCATGCTGCCGAAGGTCGAGCATAGCCACCAGGTCGATCGGGTCCGCGCAGCGCTACGTTCCGGCGGCTTTGTCGTGCCGATCATCGAATCCGCTCGCGGCGTGCTCGCCGTGGAGTCGATCGCCGCCGTGCCGGCAGTGCAGCGACTTGCGTTCGGCACGCTCGATTACGCGGTCGACCTCGATCTTTCGGGTGACGAACGCGGACTCACGTATCCTGCTTGCCGGATCGCGATCGCGTCGCGCGCGGCGGGCCTGTTGGCACCGATCGCGGGAGTGACCACCGATATCGACGACGAGGTCAAGCTTCTTGCCGATCTCGCGTTTGCGCGCGCGTGCGGATTCGGCGCCAAGCTCTGCATCCACCCGCGGCAAGTGGCGGCGCTGCACCGGGCGCTGGCTCCCCGTCCCGATGAAATCGCGTGGGCGCAGCGGGTGCTCAGCGCGGCGAACACGGCGCGGGGCGCGGTTCAAGTCGATGGACAGATGGTCGATCGTCCCGTACTGCTCAAAGCCAAGAGCATTCTCGACCGCGCGCCCCGGTGATCCAGGAATTCTGCATGCCTTCGACCGCGATCGATTCGTCCTTGTTTGGCAATGCCTTCAGCAGCGAACCGATGCGCCAGGTTTTCTCCGACGAGAATCGCATCCGGAAATATCTGCAATTCGAAGCTGCGCTGGCAACGGTGCAGGGACGTCTCGGCATCATCCCGGCGGACGCCGCGGCGGAGATCGCTGCCAACTGCGCGCTCGACAAGATCGACAAGGACGAGCTTCGCAAGGACACCGAGCGCATAGGCTCGCCAGTGCTCGGCCTCGTGCAGCAGCTCGCCGCCGCGTGCAGAGACGGGCTCGGCGAGTATTGCCATTGGGGTGCGACGACGCAGGATGTGACCGACACGGCGACGATATTGCAGGTTCGCGAGGCGCTCGATCTGGTCGCCTCCGATCTTGCCGCGATTTCAGGTTCGCTCGCCGACCTGGCGCGCCGCCATCGCGATACGCCCATGGTCGGGCGCAGTTATCTGCAGCACGCGGTGCCGATCACGTTCGGCTTCAAAGTCGCCGCGCTGCTGTCGGCCATCGAGCGGCACCGGCAGCGGCAGGCCGAGCTCTCTCCGCGCGTTCTGGTCGGCGAGTTTGCCGGCGCGGTCGGAACGCTCGCGTCGCTGCCTGCCGGCGGCCTCGACACCCAGGAGGCATTGATGAACGCGCTTGGGCTGGGCCAGCCCGATATCGCATGGCACAGCCATCGCGACCGCATCGCCGAGGTCGGCTGCTTTCTCGGCCTGGTGACAGGAACGCTGGCGAAGCTTGCGACCGACGTCGAGCTGATGATGCAAACCGAAGTCGGCGAAGCTTTCGAGCCTGCGGCTCCTGGCCGCGGTTCAAGCAGCACCATGCCGCAAAAAAGAAATCCTGTGTCGTGCGTCTACATTCTTGCCTGCGCGTCGGTCGTCCGTCAGCACGTCGCGGCGCTGCTCGAAGCGATAGTCTCGGATCACGAGCGGGCGACCGGCTCCTGGCAGATCGAATGGATCGCTCTTCCCGACGCATTCCTGCTGACCTCAGGCGCGCTCACGCATGCCAGGTCGCTCGCCGCCGGCCTCGAAGTCGATGAAGCACGGATGCGCGCCAATCTCGACCTCACCCATGGCCTTATCGTCTCGGAGGCAGTGATGATGGGCCTGGCGCCGCACCTGGGCCGCGGGCATGCACATGACCTCGTTCAAGCTTTGTGCGCGAAGGCGATCGAGCAGCGGCGACCGCTGTTCGATATTCTTGCCGAGACGCCCGAGATCACCCGCCATGTCGATGCTGACGCCTTGGGCAAGCTTTGCGATCCGACGCGGTATCTGGGTTTGTCCGCGGTGATGGTGGATCGCGTGCTGGCCAAATTGCGGTAGCGGCGCGAGCTACCCGGCGCGGGGCCCCGCGTAGCGGGGATCGACGGGGAATTGCGAGTCGACGCTCGCGGCCGACACGCGACGCGTCTCATTCACGAGCGGGTTGCGGAGGCCGACGTGCGAATGCTCCCCAACTGCGGCTGGGGTCGGCCTTAGGAGATTTTTTTCAGAAGCTTGAGCACTCGCTCGAATCGCTTGCCGTACGGCGGGCGCAACAGCCACGTGAACGATAGCCGGCGCTCGGGTTCGGGAGGCCGCGACGCTCGCGGCCGACACGCGACGCGTCTCATCCACGAGCGGGTTGAGGGGGCCGACGTGCGAATGCTCCCCAACTGCGGCTGAGGTCGGCCTCAGGAGATTTTTTTCAGAAGCTCGAGCACTCGCTCGAATCGCTTGCCGTACGGCGGGCGCAACAGCCACGTGAACGATAGCCGGTGCTGGATGAACACGGCTTTTTGATGGCTGAAGGTGAGAAAGCCGCGCTCGCCGTGATAGGCGCCGCTTCCCGAGGCGCCGATCCCGCCGAACGGCAGGTTTTCGTTGCTGAAATGCAGCAGTGTATCGTCGATGGTCACGCCGCCGGCGGCAGTCTGCTCTAAAACGCGCCTGCGTGCCGCCGCGTCACCGCCAAACATGTACAGCGATAGCGGCCGCGGCCGCGCATTGATTTTATCGATCGCCTGCTCGAGGGAGTCGTAGGCTTCGATCGGCAGCACCGGCCCGAAGATCTCTTCCTTCATGATCGCCATGCGGTCATTCACGCCGACGAGAACCGTCGGCGCGAGCTTGCGGCTCGACGCATCGGGCGCCTCGGCACCGGTGTCGACTGCGACGGCGCGCGCGCCCTGTCGCACGGCATCGTTGATCAATTCGGTGAGCCTCCGGTAATGAGCGTCGTTGACGATACTGCTGTAATCGGGGTTGTCGCGAAACGAGGGATACAGCGACGCCGCGCTGTCGCGAACGGCGGCGGCCAAGGCGTCGACGCGGCTCGTGGGGACCAGTGCGTAGTCCGGGGCGATGCATGTCTGGCCGGCGTTGAGCAGCTTGCCGGTCGCAAGCCGCGCCGCCGCCGCTCCAAAGTCGGCGTCGGCGTGGATCAGCGCCGGCGACTTGCCTCCCAACTCGAGCGTCACTGGGGTCAGGTTCGCGGCTGCGGCGAGCGCGATTTTGCGGCCGACCGCCGTCGAGCCGGTGAAAAAGAGATGATCGAAGGGCAAGCGCGAGAACGCGTCACCGATGTCCGGGCCGCCGGTGACGACCGCGAATTCATCTTGCGCAAAGTGTTGCGCGACGATGCGTTCGAGGAGCGCAGACGTTCGCGGTGTCAGCTCACTGGGCTTCAGCATGACTCGGTTTCCCGCGGCCAGCGCAGCGAGCACCGGAAGCAGCGCGAGCTGGACCGGATAGTTCCACGGACTGATGACGCCGACGGCGCCGAGTGGCTGACGAAGCAGCCGACTGCGTCCCGGCCACAGGTAAAGGGGTGTCGGCACGCGTCGCTGCGCCATCCACCGGCTCAAGTTCCTGCGCGCGTGCCGAATGCCCACCGCAATCACGAACAACTCGGCAAGTCGCGTCTCCTGCGCCGGCCGCGTGCCGAAATCGGCGCCAATCGCGGCGACGATCTCCTGCTCGTGTTCTTCGATCAGCGCGGCGAGCCGCTCCAGGCGGTCGTGGCGCCGGGTGAGCGATGGATAGGGCTCGCGAGCGTGTGCGTCTCGCTGAGCGTCGAACAGGCCTCGTAAGTCAAGCCGCGGATTCGCCTCCGGGCGAACGATCATCTGTTCGGGACCTAGATCGATTGCGATCGCGCGGCAGCGATCGCCTTGAGAAGGGTTTCCGGATCGTGTGCTCCCGACAGCGCCGTGCTGCCGTTGAAGATGAAAAACGGAACGCCGTTGATGCCGACGTTGCGCGCCTCTCGATCTTCCGCTGAAACCGCCGCCATGTTTTCGGTCGACGCGAGCATCGCTCGCGCCGCGGCGGGCTCCAGGCCCGCGTCCGAGGCGATCTGCGCGAGCTCATCGGGCTCGCCGATCGCGCGGCCTTGCACGAAATACGCCTGGAACAGGCGCTCGACGAGGTCGCTGGTCAACGGAGCATCCGCGCCATCCTGCACCCAGGCAATCAAGCGGTGCGCGGCGAGCGTATTGGGCTGGATCTCGATGCGATCGAAATCGAACGCGATGCCGACTTCGGCGCCGACTGCCTTGACGCGCGCGTAGATTTCGGCGGCACGCGCGGCACCGCCGAATTTGGCGTGAAGGTAGGTCTTTCGGGAGATACCCTGCGGCGGCAGGTCGGGATTGAGCTGAAACGGGTGCCAGCGCACCGAAGGCTCCGCCGCAGAATCCTTGCGGCCAAGCTCGCCCAGCGCCGCCTCAAGCTTGCGTTTGCCGATGTAGCACCACGGACAGACCACATCGGAGACGACGTCGATCGCCACGGCGGGTGACAGGACCGCATCGGCCTCGGTGACGGGCATTTCATACCTCGCAGAACAGCGCGCCAAAAGCGGCGACACTTCACGACCATTGTATTACGAAGGGGTACCATGCTCGACAGCGCCTCTGCGACGCTGATCCAATCTCTGATCGATCCGATTCGGGCCCGCTTTTGAGTCAATCACGCTGGGACATTTTTTGCTCGGTCGTCGACAACTACGGTGATGTCGGTGTCGCGTGGCGCCTCGCCCGCCAACTTGCGGCGGAGCACGGCCTTGCGGTAAGGCTCTGGTTGACGATCTGAGAGCACTCTCACGGATCACTTCCGGCATTGCACCCGGCGTAGAGCTTGCGCAAGACAAAAACGTGATCCAGGGGGTCGAGTTACGGCGTTGGACGAGCGCGCACGATGCGGCCGTGACTGACGACGGCGCGGATGCGATCGCGGATGTCGTGATCGAGGCTTTCGGTTGCGGGCTCCCCGAACGCTATGCAGACGCGATGGCGCGAAGAGCCCGAGCGCCGTCATGGATCGTTCTCGAATATCTGTCGGCAGAGTCCTGGGTGGAGACCCACCACGGGCTTCCGTCGCCTCATCCGAGTCTGCCTCTCGTCCGCCATTTCTTTTTTCCGGGATTCACGCCGGCGACCGGCGGCCTGCTGCGCGAGCGCGGCCTTTTCGCGCGCCGCGACGCATTTCGATCCGACCCGGCCGCGCTGGCCGAATTCTGGGGCGCGCTCGGCGTGGCGCAGGCGTCCCCGGGAGCAATCGTCGTGTCGCTCTTCTGCTACCCCAACGTGCCGCTGCCGGCATTGCTGGACACGTGGGCGGACGGGGACGACACGCTCCTGTGCATCGTTCCCGAAGGCGTCGCCGCTGGAGCGCTGGACCGTTGGACCGAGGGTAAAGTGCCGCACGCAGGACAATCGCTGACCCGCGGCAGACTTGTCATCGCCGGCATCCCTTTTCTCGCGCAGGATGACTACGATCGTTTGCTGTGGGCATGCGACTGCAATTTCGTGCGCGGCGAAGATTCGTTCGTACGTGCACAATGGGCCGCGCGGCCGTTCGTCTGGAATGCGTACCCGCAAGCAGAGAACGCTCACGCGCTGAAGCAGGACGCATTTCTCACGCGCTTTTGTGGCGGTCTCGCGCCGGAGCCGGGAGCTGCGCTACGTTCATTCTCCCGGGTGTGGAACGATAGCGGCGGCGGCGAGCCGAATGTCGGTACGCTCTGGCCCGCGCTCGTCGGCGCGCGCCCGGCGCTGGAGAAACATTCGCGTACCTGGGCGGAAGCGCTCGCGGCGCAAACCGATCTCACCAGTGCACTGGTCAAGTTTGTCTCGGATCGGGTATAATTGTGGGTTCCCTGGAATCGAATCAGGCATAAACGGGTGCACCCATGAAAACCGCACAGGAAATCCGAGCCGGCAACGTCATCATGGTCGGCAACGACCCGATGGTCGTGCAAAAGGCGGAGTTCAACAAATCCGGCCGCAACGCGTCGGTCGTGAAGATGAAGCTCAAGAATCTCCTGTCCAGCTCGGGGACGGAGAGCGTTTATCGCGCCGACGAGAAATTCGATGTGGTTCAGCTGGAACGCAAGGAAGTGACCTATTCCTATTTCCAGGACCCGCTGT
>VBDA01000414.1:0-1355 GCA_005883655.1 Betaproteobacteria bacterium
TAGTCGCCGTGAACGATGGCGGTCGCGTCGCCGGGCGGGATATTCCCCGGCAACCATTCGATCAGACGGTCCATCGCTTCGATCTTCTCCGTTTCCGAGGCCTTGTACTGCCTGCTCCAGCGGTCGATCTGGCGGGCGAAATAGTTGCCTGGCTTGCCGAAGTCGGCAAGACCGACGGCCTGAAAATCGACGCGGTGCAGCGCCGCAATGACGCGGTTCATTTCGTCGAAGATCGCTCGCCGTTCGGGTGGCTGCATGCCCGGCAACAGCGGATCCCATAGCACACGGCCCTCGACATAGTCCATGAGGTAGAACATCGAGCCGATAACCGACTCGTCGGTGCAAAGACAATAGGTGCGCCCGACCGGGACGTCGCTATCCGCCAGCGCGGTGATGACGCGATACTCGCGATCGACCGCGTGTGCCGACGGCAGCAGCTTGCCGGGGGGTTTGCGGCGCAGGACGTAGCGCTTTTCGCCGCCGCGGAGCAGGAATGTCGGGTTGGACTGCCCACCCTTGAATTGCTCGACTTCGACTGGACCCTCGAAGCCCGGAACATGTGAACGCAGGTAGCGCTCGAGCGCGGCGACATCGAAGCGATGCGCTTCGGCAACCGGACGCGTGCCCTGAAAGTCATCGTAGTTGTTCATGCGCTGGCTACTAGATGGCCGCGAGTTCTCTATGTGAGTGCATCAGACCGCTGTCACACCGCCGTCGACCGCGACGACTTGCCCGGTGATGAACGCGCACGCATCCGAAGCGAAGAGCACGGTGAGGCCCTTCAGATCCTCGGGTCCGCCCACGCGCTTGAGCGGGGCTTTGTTGGCGACCTCGTCGCCGAGCATTTCCATGATGCCCTTGGTCATCTTGGTGGGGAAGAAGCCCGGAGCAATCGCGTTGACGTTGATGTTGTACTGCGCCCACTCCGCGGCGAGCGCGCGGGTGAAGCTGATCACTCCTCCCTTGCTGGTGTTATACGCGATGGTGGCCGGCCGGCCGGGATCGCCGCCACCGACCAGCCCCAGGATCGACGCGATATTGATCACTTTGCCGCTGCGCCGGGGGACCATGCATCGCCTGCCGACTTCCTGGCTCACCAGGAACATCGCGGTCAGGTTCAGGTCGATGACTTTCTGCCATGCTTCGATCGGATGCTCGATCGTCGCCGCGCCCCACGTCGTTCCGGCATTGTTCACCAGAATATCGATCGGTCCGAGCGCCGCGATGGCGCGCTCGACGACGGGTGCGATCGCGGCCGCCTTGGACATGTCGCATTCCAGCGCCACCGCATCGATGCCCATCCTCGATTTGAGATGCGTAACGGCTAGCTCGAGCTCGTCGCGCTTGCGCGCAGT
>VBDA01000414.1:1390-5928 GCA_005883655.1 Betaproteobacteria bacterium
TCGGCCATTTGCAAGCCCAAGCCGCGCGATCCTCCGGTAACCAGCGCCGTCCTGCCGGCAAGGTCGAACAGTTGCTTGACGCTCATGGTGATCCTCCCTGCCTTCATTCTAAGTTAAGATGAACCGCCTGCTCTGGTGCACCATGGATCTCAATTATTCCAAAGAAGAGCTCGCTTTTCGCGACGAAGTGAGCGGGTGGCTCGCCGATAACCTGCCCGCCGACCTGCGCGACAAGGTTGCGCGCTACGCCCACCTGTCCAGGGACGATCTGCTGCGCTGGCACCAGATCCTTGCCGCGAGGGGCTGGATCGCTCCATCCTGGCCGCAGGAATGGGGCGGCACCGGCTGGAACGTGGTGCAGCGTTACATCTTCGACGAGGCGTGCGGCTACGCCGGCGCGCCGCCGCTCGTCCCCTTCGGGTTATTGATGTGCGCGCCGGTGCTGCTCAAGTTCGGCACCGAAGCGCAGAAGCAGCGCTTTCTGCCTCGCATCTACCGCGGCGAGGAATTCTGGTGTCAGGGCTACTCCGAGCCCGGCTCCGGCTCCGACCTGGCATCGCTTTCCACGCGAGCGGTGCAGCAGGGCGATCATTACGTGGTCAACGGACAGAAGACGTGGACCACGCTCGCACATATGGCCGACTGGATCTTCTGTCTGGTGCGCACCGAGGCGCGTACTGAGCGCAAGCAGGATGGCATCTCGTTTCTGCTCGTCGACATGAAATCGCCCGGCATCACCGTACGGCCGCTGATCCTCATGGACGGCGGCCACGAAGTCAACGAAGTGTTCTTCGACGATGTGAGCGTGCCCGTCGAGAATCTCGTGCACGACGAGGGCAAGGGCTGGACGGTCGCCAAGTATCTGCTCGGTCACGAGCGCATGAACACCGCGCGCATCGGTGCGTCGCAGCGCGAGCTCGAAAAGCTCACGGCTTTCGCCGCGCAGCAGTTGCATGACGGCAAGCCGCTCACTGAGGATACGCGCTTCCGCGACAAGCTATCGCGCGTCGAAGTCGAGCTGATGGCGCTCTCGATCACCAACCTGCGCTTTCTCGACCAGCTGCGCGAAGGGCGTGCCCCCGGCGCCGAAGTCTCAATGTTGAAGATCAAAGGCACCGAGATCCAGCAGGCATTGGCCGAGCTGATGATGCAGGCGGTCGGCCCGCTGGCTCAACCGTTTTCGCCGGTCGATGGAAGCGTTGACTTCGACGACTTCACGGCTTCGCTCGCGCCACGCTACTGCAACTTCCGCAAGACCTCGATCTACGCCGGCTCCAACGAAATCCAGCGCAACATCATTGCCAAGATGGCGCTCGGTTTATGACGACGCGATGAACTTCGACTACAACGAAGAGCAGCAACTCCTCGCCGCCTCGGTCAAGCGCTTCATCGACAAGGATTACACGTTCGAGGCGCGCCGGAAGATCGTCGGGTCGAGCGAAGGCTACAGCAATGCGATCTGGTCGACGTTCGCGGAGATCGGCCTCCTCGGCCTGCCGTTCTCGCCGGACGTCGGCGGCTACGGCGGCGGCGCGGTCGATCTGATGAGCGTCATGGAAGCGATCGGCGAGGCGCTGATCGTCGAACCGTATCTGTCGACGGTCGGCCTGGGTGCGCAATTCGTGGCGAGGGCCGGCACGCATGCCCGGCAACAGGCCATATTGCCGCTCGTCTGCGGCGGCAAACTCAAGATGGCATTCGCGCATACCGAAAACGGCGCGCGCTACAAGCTTGCGCACGTTTCCACGCGGGCGAAGACAACGAGCGCCGGCTACACGATATCCGGCGAAAAGCGAATCGTCGTCCACGCCCCGTCCGCGGATCAGCTGATCGTCTCGGCACGCACCTCCGGGGGCGATACCGATCCCGAAGGCATCAGCGTCTTCGCCGTCGACGCGCGAGCAGCAGGCGTTTCGATGGCCGTCTATCGCACCATCGACGAATTGCGAGCGGCGGACGTGACCTTAAACGACGTGCACGTCCCTGCCGACGCATTGCTCGGTGAGGAAGCCCACGGACTCGCGCTGATCGAAGAGGTTATCGACTACGCGACTGCGCTTCTTTGCGCCGAAGCCGTTGGCGCGATCAAGTACGCCAACGACGCTACGCTCGAATACCTGAAGACACGAAAGCAGTTTGGCGTAGCCATAGGTTCGTTCCAGGCGCTGCAGCATCGCATGGTCGACATGGTCATCAGCGGCGAGCAGGCGAAGTCTATGGCGGGCCTCGCCTGCGCCAAGGTCGATGTGGCGACCGACCCTGTCGAGCGAAAACGCATCGTCTCGGCAGCGAAGATCAAGATCGCCGATGCCTGCCGGCATGTCGCTCAGGAAGCAATTCAGCTGCACGGCGGCATGGGGATGAGCGACGAGCTGAAGATCAGCCACACGTTTCGGCGGTTAACGATGATCGCGCAGCAATTCGGCGACGCCGATCATCACCTCGAGCGATTCGCGAAGACTTCCTAAGTGTCGAGCCAATTCGGTACAAATGCTTGTCGTCCTCGCTCAGTTACCAAAACGAGCGGGGACCCAGCGACTTTTGTTGCAACGACGCTGGGTTCCCGCTTGCGGGGAACGACGGGTTCGTGTCCGCGTGCCGTGCACCGGTGAATCAGAGAGGGCACATGCGATGCCCAAACTAAACAAGCAGGTGCTGCTCGCCAGTCGCCCGCAGGGCGCGGTGACCGAAGCTAACTTTCGATTCGTCGAGGTGCCCGTCGGCAAGCCTGGGCCAGGCGAAGTGCTGGTCAGGAACGAGTGGCTCTCGCTCGACCCGTATATGCGTGGCCGGATGAGCGACGCGAAGTCCTACGCGAAGTCGACCGAGATCGGCGAAGTGATGGTCGGCCAGACAGTCGGTGAAGTCGTCGAATCGAACGACCCGAATTTCAAGCCGGGCGACAAGGTTCTGACGCCACTGGGGTGGCAGCTATACGGCATCGCGAGCGCCAAAGAGCTCACCAGGATCGACGCCAAGCGCGCACCCGCATCGTCTTACCTCGGGATCCTCGGCATGCCGGGAATAACCGCGTGGTTCGGCTTGCTGGAGATCGGCCAGCCGAAGCCTGGCAACACCGTCGTTGTCTCAGCCGCTTCCGGCGCAGTAGGCAGCGTCGTCGGCCAACTCGCCAAGATCAAGGGTTGCCGCGTCGTCGGCATCGCCGGCGGCAAGACGAAGTGCGACTACGTCGTGAAGGACTTGGGCTTCGATGCCTGCGTCGATTACAAGGCGGGCAATCTGCTGGCAGATTTGCGGGAGCATTGCCCCAAAGGCGTGGATGTCAATTTCGAGAACGTCGGCGGTATGGTTCTCGATACCGTATTGCGCGTGATGAACCTGCATTCGAGAATCGTCGTCTGCGGCCTCATCGCCGAGTACAGCGCCACCGAGCCGTATGGCTACAAAATGCTGCGCTCGGTGCTCGTCAATCGCATCAAGATGCAGGGAATGATCGTCTTCGATTGGAAGGACCGCTATGGCGAGGCGCTGAAAGGCTTGAGCGGCTACCTCACCGAGGGCAAGCTCAAATATCGCGAATCGATCGTCGAGGGCATCGACAACGCGCCGAAGGGTCTTATCGCACTGCTCAAGGGTGACAACTTCGGCAAGCAGCTCGTCAAGCTTGCGTAAGAGCAGAGCGTCGCAACCCGGATGTGATCCTCACACCCGGGTCCTACCAGATCCGCACGAGGCGCTTGCCTTGAAGCAAGCTGTGTCGCCCAGCCCACATATGCATATTCAATATGAGCGATTTCAGCAATTTTGCGTCCAGCAGTTGAAACTTGTTACCTTCTTCGCAAGCATAGCGGCTCGCGCCGCGTTTATCCTCTGGACGGAATGATGATGGCGGACGCTATCCCCCAGGAATTGCGATTGACTGGCGCAGAAGAAGAGTGGTTGGTCAGGGCTGCATTTGGTTCGCCGCGCGGAGTTATGCCGCTATCGGTAGTCGGGACCCTTGCTGCAGCTGGACTAGGCGAGAAGAATTCACGGGGCACGCTCGACGTAAACGATGCGGGTCGGCTATACATCAAGGCAAGGGACCTCCCGAGCACCATCAACGGAGCGCCCAGGACCACTCATCGCCGGTGAACGGGTTCGGGCAAAGTCCTACGATGAAATCAGACTGCGTCTGATGGCAGGGTCTGGAGGGAAGTCCCATAGTCCGACCGCAAACGCGACCGCCGCAGCGCAAATGGCATTTCAGTCGCGTATTTACTTGAAAGGAAATCACATGGATCGAACCAGCCCCTTGGGGAGCAGTCGGACTAGCAGCGGTAGCGGCGCCAATCCCAATCCAGCAAGCGCCAATCCAGCAAGTGCCAAGGTTGAAGACGTAGCACATGCAGCGCACCAGGCAGCCGACCGGATCGCTGACAAGGCCGCGTCCCAGGTTGATCGCTTGAGCGGAACAGCGCATCGCGCTGTCAACAGCGCCGCCGAGGCGGCATCGTCCGCTGCCGAGTGGGCGTCGACCGTTCCAGAGCAAGCGAAACAAGTGCAAGCGCGACTCACGGAAGCCGCGAGCGCTTCGA
>VBDA01000414.1:5964-6443 GCA_005883655.1 Betaproteobacteria bacterium
TGTCATCGGCTATCTGCTGGGTCGTATTGGGAGCTGACTGCTGGTCAAAACCGTTCGCGTCGCGCGTTGCCCTACGCTCGTCAATCAAGGAACAGGATCGATCCAACCCCGCCTCTATGGCGGGGTTGGCACATCCGGAGCGCCGTCTTCCGTGGTTGTCCTCTCGGCAGGTTGAAGCACCTCGTTGCCGCAATCTGAACGACTGCTTCGATAGGTGTGAATGAGCGCTCGGGCTGCCAGCTTGGTCGAACGGGACGTTATTGAGTACGATGCCTGCGTCGATTACAGACCCGGCCCGCACAATGGCTCTACAGCCACGCCGACAGGGTTAGTGCAGTACATGGGGCGGGAGCTGCGGTCCAGCGCTGAGCGCGGCATCCCCGCATGGCGTCGGCCTCCCGGTAGGCTTGAAGGCCGTGCAGGCACGACTTTCCGACCCCATTTCGCCGCCCCGATTGAAACAAATTAGTAACCTCAGA
>VBDA01000415.1 GCA_005883655.1 Betaproteobacteria bacterium
ATCGTTGCCGGAACGAAACCCTCGGCTGTGTAGGCGAGCACCAATAGCCGCCCGTCAGCGAGCGGCACCGGGCGGAAGAAGCCGGATTCCGCGTTGGAAACCGCGACAACGTCGCCGGTAGCAACCTCGTAGCGAAAGATGTTGGACACGCCGGTGTAGTAACTGCTGCCGTACAGATAACGCCCGTCCCGGGAAAACACGAAGCTCTCGGGCACGG
>VBDA01000416.1 GCA_005883655.1 Betaproteobacteria bacterium
TGCGCGAGATCGAACCAACCGCGCCCGCGGCCAGGCTGCGGTGCGGCGTAATCGGATACTTGCGAACTTCTTCGAGATTGCGTCGCTGGAACTGGCGTTCGAACACGATCCAGTCCTGCCAAGCTTGCTCGAGTGAAATGCCGAACACCCGCTGAAACTGGTCGTGATAGTAGCGTTCACTGCCCTCGTCACGCCTGATCCAGGCGATGACCTTCTCCGGTGAATAGGTGTATGCGAGCCACGTGAAGAAGCGGGTGCCGTATAAGTAGGCGTTCGCGCCAATCTGAAAATCGACCTGGACGCCGCGCGAAACGAGGCCCAGCGGATCGTAGAAGTGGGCGTTGTCCCGCACCATTGCCCGGAAAACCATTTCGTCATAGCCGCCCTGCACACGGCCGATCCCACCGTCCATCCAGGTCTCCATGAACACCGCGCCTCCCTCCGAATACCAGCGCGGGGCCGTGAACCGCGGGACCGTGAGGTAGCTGTAGAAGAGCGTTTCGGGATGCTGGGATTGAGCTGGTACTTTGCCAAGGAAAAAGCGGCGCCAACGGCGGTCCTCCGCGGACTCAATGTCTCCTTGCACCACGTGGACCAACTCATGATTCATCAGCGAGTACATGCGCTCGCTGGCTGGATAGGTCTCGAACGCGTGCGACAGCGGGGCAATGTCCAGAACGACCCTGCTGTGTGGCGCGGCGAGGGCGGTTGCCGCGCCGTAATCGGAGAGGTCCTTCAAAAGGATAGTGGTTGACTCGGACGGAACCCAGCCGAATATCCGGCGCTGCCACTCGAGCGAGTTGGTGAAAGTACGCACCGCGTGCGGCGTGAGGTAGGCGAGAGGGTCGAAGTAGATAAGTTTGAGATCCTTCGTTTCGACGTACGAGATCCCGAGAGGGTTCTCGTCGGCGGCAGCCGCGACCGGCAATAAGGCCAACAGCAGGCACAACACGCGCGTTCGCACGCAATCCCTCCCCGAGCCGCACAGGACTGCCGAAGCATACTTACTCGGTGCTCAAAAGCAAACCGCCGGCGCTAGGGCCGGCGGTTTGCTTTCGGTTGGGTGCGGATTATTTGTTCGCGTTGTTGGCTGCACCATTGGCTGCGCCATTCGCCGCTCCGTTGGCCGCGCTGTTGGCTGCACCATTAGCCGCGCTGTTGGCTGCACCATTGGCCGCGCTGTTGGCTGCACCATTGGCTGCGCTGTTCGCTGCACCGTTGGCTGCGCTGTTCGCTGCACCGTTGGCTGCGCTGTTCGCTGCACCGTTGGCAGCACTGTTCTCTACTCCATTTGCCGCACCGTTCGCGGCACCGGTTTGTGCCGGATTGATCTGCCCCGATTGCGTTCCCGACGTATTGCCGAGCTTGACGTCGTCGGCCGTGTTTTGGGGAGCGCGATACCGCTGCGCCGGCACGATCGTACCGACCGCGCTTTGCATCCCGGGCGGAGAGTCGGTTAGATACAACACCGCGAACAGCGCGGCCACCGCGGCGACGCCGCCACCGATCAAAAGGTTACGCCTGCCGAAACCGCTCTTGTGTTCGCTCATGCTCTGCTCCCTGATATAAGTCCCCCGCGGGGACACTCGGTGCACCGTAGATCTCCCCCGGCTTGCGTCCCGGGCTTCCATCGAAGATTGGCTAATTACACGCGACTGCGCAAAAGGTTGGGCCGAGTCGTCCCCTGGCGCCGGACGCCGCGGGACACTGGCCATGACAGCGGCGACTAGTCCTTCCGGCGGGAAGGCCTTGGGCACGCGGCTCAATTCTTCGAACAGCGACCTCAGCTCCTCGAATTGGACACGCGCAGCTGGGTCCGCGGCGAGGAGGCGGTCGAGCTCGCGCGCCTCGTCCGAGGTCGCCTCACCATCAAGAACAACGTACATCAATTGGGTAGGTTCGAGGTCTTTCATATTAGCGCAGGTCGCCAAGCAGATCGCGAAGGCGATTTCTCGCTTCGAAGAGTCGCGATTTTACCGTTTTTTGGTCGAGGTCCAGGATTTGCCCGATTTCCTCATAGCTGCATTCGGAGAAGTGCCGCAGCATCAGCACCGCCCGGTCGTGGGGTTTCATCTTCATCAACGCGGCCCGGATCCGTCCTGCAACTTCTGCTGCGCTGGCCTGCCGTTCCGGATCGGCACTTTCCGAGCCCGGAAGGTCGATCTCGTCATCGAGCGCTTCTTCCCGTCCGTTCCGGCGCAATAGGTTGAGCGACTCGTTGACCGCGATGCGGTAGATCCAGCTGAAGAATTTGAACCGAGGATCATAATCGTCCAGCCGCTCCGCAACCTTGAGAAATACGACCTGGGTGATGTCGTTCGCGTCCTCGGGCTTGCGCAGTACCCAAAACGCGGCGTTGTAGATAGGCCGCTGATAGCGGACCACCAACTCGGTGAATGCCGCCCAATCACCCTTCCGGCAGCGCTCGACCAACGCAAGATCGGCATCATTGTCCACAATTACACGCGGCGGTCGGGAAAGTTGGGCCGGCTGCTCAATAAAACACTAGGGCGCGGGTTCGATCTCGAAGATCTTGTCGAACCCCGAATAGACGAAGATGTCCTGCAGATGGCGATTGACGCCCGACAATCGAAGCTTGCCCGCCGATCCCATCAATCGCTTCTGAGTTTTCAGCAAAACGCCCAGGCCGGCGCTGGAGATGTATTCCAGGCGGATGCAGTCTAGCGTCACCGTTCCATCCACCTGATCGAGAAACGCTTGCGCCGCCGGAGACTGGGCGGCGTCCAAACGCCCCGCAATGACGACGACGCCGTTCGGGCCAAAATCAATCGTGAGCATCCGCGCTCCCTGCAACCGTCCCGCGGTCGGAAGTCGTAGCTCCCGCCTGCGTTTTTCGAAATGTGATCCGGCTCTGCCGGCTCTCCGCCGAATACTCGTATTGGACGCAGTCCACCAGCCGCCGGATCAAATGCAGTCCCAGCCCCCCGGGCTCGCGCTGTTCGATCGGCCGATCGATGTCCGCGTCGGGTGCCTGCGTGACATCGAACGGTCCGACATCATAGTCGGTCAGCGTCACTTCCACGCCGCCTGCGACCTTGGTCATGTCGATGCGCACCGCAGCGGTCGAGGCAGTGTATTTGACCATGTTCGTGAACAACTCCTCCAGCGTCAAGTCCACGCTCGGCAGCAGCGAGGGCTCTATACGCTCGCTGGCGAATACCTCGGCGGAGAATGCGAAGATGTCCTGGATCGAATCGAAACTGCGCCTGAATGTCCGGTGCGACGTCATTCCGGCGCCTCGCGCCTCACCAGGACCACGGTGATGTCGTCTTCCTGTCGCGCGCCTTGGGCGAATCGACGCACCGACTCAAGCAGCACGCTCGCCAGCTCGGCGGCGGGTTTTCGATGGTGGTCGCGGACAATGGCCTCAACGCGCGCTTGTCCGAAGTCCTCGTTGTGTGCGTTGCGATACTCGTAAATGCCGTCCGAGAGAAGGAGCAGAATGTCGCCGGGTCGCATGTCCAGGGTCATCGCCGACGGCAACGATCGCAGGCGCATGGCGCCGAGCGGAAAGCTCGTGGGCTTGTGGGTCGCACACGTCCCGCTGGCCGCCCGGAAATGGAGGATCGGCCCCTGGCCGCCGCTGTGGAAGCGCAATTGGTGAGTGGACGGATCCAGGAGCCCGATGAAGGCGGTGACGAACCGATCGTCAGGCAGGATATCGGCGAGCTGGTTGTTGACCTGCATG
>VBDA01000417.1 GCA_005883655.1 Betaproteobacteria bacterium
CTCGGGACTACGGTCAGCGTGTTGAACAACGGTGCCGGACGAACCGTTAGCGACGAGGTCGCGGTCTGGCCGATTGCGTCCTGCACTGTGATAATGACCGGGGTATCTGCGGTGACGTCGCCGGCAACGAGCACGATGACCCCGGTGTCGACGTTCTGCGCGACGGGGAGCACCGCAGAATTGCTCGAGAACGCCTGGTAGGGCGGTGCACCGCCGCTGACCTTAAGCGTTGCGGGTGTATGCGAGTAAACGACTACGCCCATCGCAGGCAGGACGAACAAGGGGCCTACTACCACCGCCCCGGGAGCGAAAGGATTGTTCGGGGCTCCGCTGCCACCTCCGCAGCCTCCCAGCGCAACCAGTCCGGCCAGCGCGCATAATTATCATATTCGGCGCCATGGAGAAGTCCCTGATGATGATGTCCTAAAGATTTTTGTGAGGCTTGTCGATTTGGACGTTGCGACAAGCATATACGCTACTTTGTTAAGATTAAAGCGCAAGTTTAGGGCCAATGCAAGTTATTTTGTCGGCTGGAGCATGCCGCGCCGCTGTCATGGTCCGATTGGTTGCCGCGATGCAACAATCTCGCTAGTATGAGCGGGTACACGCGCCTTCCGTGGCTGTGCGGTTTCGCGCCCGTGAATGGCAGGCGCGGTGCGCAGACAAGCTTGAGCAACGAGGACCTCGTGGACCAGAAAGCACTCGGTATCCCAGGGCTGCCGCCCGCACGTCAAGGTTTGTACGATCCCGCCAACGAGCACGACGCCTGTGGACTGGGCTTCATTGCCCACATCAAAGGCGAAAAAAGCCACGCGATCGTCACTCAAGGCCTGCAAATACTCAAAAATCTGACGCACCGGGGCGCAACCGGCGCCGATCCGCTGCAAGGCGACGGCGCGGGCATCTTGATTCAGCTTCCCGACGCGTTTCTTCGGCGCGCTTGCGGGCGGCAGGCGATGACGCTCCCGGCGGCGGGGCAGTACGGCGTCGGGATGGTTTTTCTGCCCAAGGAACCGGCCTCGCGCATGGCATGCGAGCAGGAAATTGAGCGCGCGGTCGTAAGCGAAGGGCAGATTCTTCTCGGTTGGCGCGACGTCCCCACGGACAACTCAGGCTTGTCCGAGCGGACCAAGGAAGTCGAGCCGGTGGTGCGTCAGGTATTCATCAGTCGCGGCTCGAATGCTCTCGACCAGGATGCGCTCGAACGCAAGCTCTACATCATCCGCAAGAAATCAGGGCACGCGGTGCAGGCTCTCAAGCTTCGCCACGGCAAGGGATTCTATGTCTCGTCGATGTCGACGCGCACGGTCGTCTACAAAGGCATGCTGCTTGCACACCAGGTCGGCGAGTATTACCTCGACCTGCGCGACACGACGATGGTGTCGGCGCTGGCCATGGTGCACCAGCGTTTCTCGACCAACACCTTCCCGACCTGGGACCTCGCGCATCCGTTCCGGCTGGTCTGTCACAACGGTGAGATCAACACGTTGCGCGGCAACGTCAACTGGATCCGCGCACGACAACAGGCGATTTCGAGCACGGTGCTCGGCGCGGACTTGGACAAGGTCTGGCCGCTGATCTACGACGGGCAATCCGACTCTGCGTCGTTCGACAATGCGCTGGAGCTGCTGATGATGGGCGGCTATCCGCTGGCCCACGCCATGATGCTCATGATCCCCGAAGCGTGGGCCGGGAATCCGCTGATGGACGACGATCGGCGAGCATTCTACGAGTACAACGCGGCGCTGATGGAGCCGTGGGACGGACCCGCTGCCATGGCCTTTACCGATGGCCGGCAAATCGGCGCGACACTCGACCGCAACGGGCTGCGACCGGCCCGCTACATCGTCACCGACGATGACTACGTGATTCTGGCATCGGAAGTCGGAGTGCTCGACATCCCCGAGCGCAAGATCGTCAAGAAGTGGCGGCTGCAACCCGGCAAGATGCTTTTGGTCGACACCGAGCAGGGCCGCATCATCGACGATGACGAGCTCAAGCACACGCTGGCGACAGCGAAGCCGTATCGCGAATGGATCGACGGCTCGCGTATTGCGCTCGATACGCTGCCCGATCCGGCGCCGCCTCAGCGCTCGGAGGTGCCGCTGCTCGACCGGCAGCAGGTCTTCGGCTATACCCAGGAAGACTTGAAGATCATCCTCGCGCCGATGGCTGAAAACGGCGAGGAGGCTATCGGATCGATGGGCAACGATGCGGCTTTGCCGGTGCTTTCCAATCGACCCAAGGTTCTCTACGGCTACTTCAAGCAATTGTTCGCGCAGGTCACCAATCCGCCGATCGACCCGATTCGTGAAGAGCTGGTTATGTCGTTGGTCACGTTTATCGGGCCGCGCCCGAATCTGCTCGGTATCGACGAAACCGATCCGCCGACGCGCCTCGAGGCGCAAAAGCCGATCCTTACCGCCGAGGAAATGGAAAAGATCCGCCACATCGGGCTTTTTACCGGCGCGACTTTTCGCTCGCTAGAGCTCGACATCTGCTACCCGGCTGCCTGGGGCGCGGCGGGCATGGAAGCGGCGCTGGCGAGCCTTTGCGCACACGCGGAAGACGCCACCAGGCTCGGCTACAACATCCTGATCGTCTCCGACCGCAAGGCTTCAGCGCAATTGATGCCGATTCCCGCGCTCCTGGCGACCGCGGCGGTGCATCAGCACCTGGTCCGTAACGGGCTTCGTACCAGCACAGGGCTGGTCGTCGAAACGGGCTCGGCGCGCGAAGTTCATCATTTTGCGCTGCTCGCCGGCTACGGCGCCGAAGCGATCCATCCGTACCTGGCGCTGGAAACGGTGGAGCATCTGCACGAGTGGCTTCCGCAGCTGGCGCCGGGCGACAGGGCGATGCACTTTGTCAAGGCGATCTGCAAGGGCCTCTACAAGGTGATGTCGAAGATGGGCATTTCGACCTATCAGTCCTACTGCGGTGCGCAGATCTTCGAAGCGGTCGGCCTCTCCAACTCGCTGGTCGACAAATATTTCACCGGCACCGCGAGCAACATTCAGGGCATCGGCTTGTTCGAGGTCGCCGACGAAGCCTTTCGCATGCATCAGCTCGCATTCGGAGACGACCCGGTGCTCCGTGACGCGCTCGATGCAGGCGGCGAATACCAGTATCGCTCGCGTGGCGAGGAACACGCCTGGACCCCGGAATCGATTGCCAAGCTGCAGCACGCCGCGCGCTCCAACAGCCATTCGACCTACCGCGATTACGCCAAGCTGATCAACGACCAGACCCGGCGGATGATGACGCTGCGAGGGATGTTCGAATTCAGATTTGCATCGAAGCCGATCCCGATCGACGAAGTCGAGCCGGCGTCGGAAATCGTCAAGCGCTTTGCTACAGGCGCCATGAGCCTCGGTTCCATCTCGACCGAGGCGCACACGACGCTGGCGGTGGCGATGAATCGCATCGGCGGCAAGTCCAACACCGGCGAAGGTGGTGAGGATGCGCGGCGTTATCCTTTGATCGCGAAAGGCGAGACGCTCAAGTCACGCATCGACAGCGTCGTCGTCGATGTGCCGCTGCGCGAGGGCGACTCGTTGCGCTCGAAGATCAAGCAGGTAGCGTCTGCGCGGTTCGGCGTCACTGCGGAGTACCTTGTCAACGCCGACCAGTTGCAGATCAAGATGGCGCAGGGCGCCAAGCCGGGCGAGGGAGGGCAGCTTCCCGGGCACAAGGTGTCCGAATACATCGCCCGGTTGCGGTTCTCGGTCCCGGGCGTCGGATTGATCTCCCCGCCTCCGCATCACGACATCTACTCGATCGAAGATCTGGCGCAGCTGATTCATGATTTGAAAAATGCGAATCCGCAGGCGTCGATCAGCGTCAAGCTGGTCTCCGAGGTTGGTGTGGGAACGGTTGCGGCGGGTGTTGCCAAGGCTAAGTCGGATCACGTCACCATTGCCGGCCACGACGGCGGAACGGGAGCGTCTCCCGAG
>VBDA01000418.1 GCA_005883655.1 Betaproteobacteria bacterium
TTCCCCAGTGATTCAGGATGTACGGCAGATCTGGAATGACCGCGGTGACACCCGCTGCAGCGAGCGCCTGTCCCAGATCACGGTGCCGCGCGCGCGAACGCGCGACGCCGTGAGCGACGATAGCCACTTCGCCGGACGGTTCGGCGCTTGGCTCGTAGACGTCTACATGGACATCGCGGCCGCCGAGTTCGACCACATCGCTATGCATGTTGAAAGCCGCGGGTTGGGCAGCGGCGGCGGCACAAAACACGAATACCGTCGACAGCGAAAATACGAACAGACGTTTAACGAGGCATGAACTTGCCCGGCAACCGCGAAGCGCGGTGGCGCACGCGAGCAGTGCACTATTGAAATTGCCTGGCATGCAGTCTAATGTCCTCTACTTTGTCAGCCGCCCGTAGGACTAAATTCATTCAGCTGCCTCGTGAATCGCATGCAGCGAATTCCTTCCTTGAGTCCGGTCCGCAACCGTTCTCCGACGAGCGCCGAGGCGTCACGCATCGGCGACGCCTGTCGCCTGGCGATTATCGGGTACTAACGGGCCAGGTAGGAGACAATCGCCAAGTACCGGATAATCGCCTGTTCCCTTTCCACCACAAGCGATGCTCTCGGCGGCCCGACGCAACCACAATCCCTTGTGTTCGCGCTGTTGCGTCGCTACGATGGGGCCGCAACTCACCCGATCGCCCTTAGGAGGCCCATGGTCGAGCGCAAACCTCGCTCCGCGCTTCACGTCGACGCGCCCCTCAAGACATCCTCGCCGAAACTCTTCGTGCTCGATACCAACGTATTGATGCACGATCCAACCAGCCTGTTCCGCTTCGAAGAGCACGATATCTTCCTCCCGATGCTCACGCTCGAGGAGCTCGATAACAACAAGAAAGGCACGACCGAGGTTGCGCGCAACGCGCGCCAGGCCTCGCGCTATCTGGATGAGCTGGTCACCGCGGCCAGCGCCATCAGCCCCGGCAATATGAGCGCCGGCATTCCACTCAAGCCGCGCAGCGGCGGCGCGGCGAGCGGGCGGCTGTTCGTTCAAACCGAGGCGATCTCGACCACGCTCCCTCCCTCGCTCGCCGGCGGCAAGGCCGACAACCAGATCATTTCCGTCGTCATGCACCTGCAGAAGGTGCATCCCAATCGCAGCGTCATCCTGGTGTCGAAGGACATCAACATGCGCATCAAGTCGCATGCGCTGGGAATCGCCGCGGAGGATTATTTCAATGACAAGGTTCTCGAGGACACCGATCTTCTCTACAGCGGGATGCGCGAGCTGCCCGCGGATTTTTGGGACCGCCACGCCAAAGGGATGGAATCGTGGCAACAGGGCGGACTTACCTACTACCGCGTCACCGGGCCCCTGAGCGCGAGCCTCCTGGTCAACGAATTCCTCTACCTGGAAGGCAAGGGGCCGGGCGAGGCGCCGCTGTACTCGATGGTGAAGGAGGTTTCCGGCCGTACCGCGCTGCTGCAGACGCTGAAGGACTACACCCATCAGAAGAACAACGTCTGGGGCATCACCGCGCGCAACCGCGAGCAGAATTTCGCGCTCAACCTGCTGATGAATCCAGAACTGGACTTTGTCACGCTGCTCGGTCAGGCCGGCACCGGCAAGACGCTGTTGACGCTCGCCGCGGGTTTGATGCAGACATTGGAATTCAAGGTCTATTCCGAGATCATCATGACCCGCGTCACGGTGCCGGTCGGCGAAGATATCGGATTTCTTCCGGGGACCGAGGAAGAGAAGATGAACCCGTGGATGGGCGCGCTCGAGGACAATCTCGACGTGCTCAACAAGACCGACGACGAGGCCGGCGAGTGGGGCCGCGCTGCGACGCGCGATCTCATCCGTTCGCGCATCAAGGTGAAGTCGCTCAACTTCATGCGCGGCCGCACGTTTATCAACAAGTATCTGATCATCGACGAGGCGCAGAACCTGACACCCAAGCAGATGAAGACCTTGATCACGCGCGCCGGTCCGGGCACCAAAGTCGTTTGCCTGGGAAATATCGCCCAGATCGACACGCCGTACCTGACTGAAGGAAGCTCCGGGCTCACGTACGTCGTCGACCGCTTCAAGGGTTGGACGCACAGCGGCCATGTCACTTTGCAACGTGGCGAGCGGTCGCGGCTCGCGGATCACGCAGCCGAGGTGCTTTAAGCAGTTACTGGTTTTTCTTTGCGAACGCCACGACCGACTGACCGGCAACATCAACTTCCGGGACAATCTGTTCAATGTGTTGCTCAGCCGAAGCTTGCCGTGGGAGCTGAGCGCTCCGGCGTCCTGATCGGTGCCGCTATGCGAAACACGGCGAACAGGGATTTTGCGCGTCGCGCCGACGCGATCACCATTTGGCATGTCGTGATGTACGTGTGCGCTGCCCTTCTCTTTCTGACGGGTGGATCCGCGTCTGCCCAAACGACGGTGACGATCTCGCCGCCGCAAGTAAAGGGCCAGGAAGGCAGCCCGACGGTACGCTCGGTCGCGACCGACCAAGCCGCCGCCAAACGTATCGAAGAAGAACGGCGGTTCCGGGTCAATCGTATTATCGTCGAAGGGTTTCGCGACCCGGACTATCGCGTGCCTCAACCGCAAATCCTCGAGCAGCGCTTTGCGACATCGCTCAATCGTGGCAGTCCCGAACTTGTGGCCGGCAAGGTCTACGACGGCTGCCACTTCGACGGATCATACTTCAGCTGCGCCGATCCGCTGAGCTCGGCGTTGAGGAACTTGCGGCACGCACTGCGCTGATTGGGCTGCTTGTCGCCAGCCTTCAGTAGGTCCCGGCCGAAGCGAGATTCTCGAATCGCGTATTTTCGCCCAGGAACGCAAGGCGAACCATGCCGATCGGTCCGTTGCGTTGCTTGCCGATGATGATCTCAGCCACGCCTTTTTCCTGCGTGTCCGGGTTGTAGACCTCCTCGCGGTAGATAAACAGGATCACGTCCGCGTCCTGTTCGATTGCCCCCGATTCACGAAGGTCAGACATCACCGGACGCTTGTTCGGACGCTGCTCCAGGCTACGGTTCAATTGCGACAGCGCCAGCACTGGCACCTTGAGCTCCTTGGCAAGCGCCTTCATCGAGCGCGAGATTTCGGAAATTTCCGTGGCGCGGTTTTCGCCGTCGCTGACTGCCTGCATCAGCTGCAGGTAGTCGACGACAATCGCGCCAAGCTTGCCTCCATATTGGCGGGCGAGACGGCGGGAGCGCGCGCGCACCTCCAGCGCGTTCATCGCCGGCGTCTCGTCGATGTGTATCGGCGCGTCGTTGAGCTTGCCCAGCGCGCCCGAGAGGCGTTCCCAGTCGTCGTTGGTCAAGCGCCCGGTGCGAATCTTTTGCTGGTCGAGCCGGCCGACCGAGCCCATCAGTCGCATGGCGAGCTGCGTTGCGCCCATTTCCATACTGAAGATCGCAACCGGCATCTTGAGCACCAGCGCGATGTGTTCGGCGATGTTCAGCGCCAGCGAGGTCTTGCCCATGCTGGGCCGGCCGGCAATGACGATCAGGTCGCCCTCCTGAAGTCCTGACGTCATGCGGTCCAGATCCGTGAATCCGGTGGCGATGCCGGTAACGTCGGAAGGATTGTCGCGGTTGTACAGAAACTCGATCCGCTCCACTACCTGTGTCAGCAGCGGACGGATATCCTGAAAGCCCTGCTGTCCGCGAGCTCCATGCTCGGCGATCTCGAAAACCTTAGTCTCGGCCTGATCGAGAATCTCCCGCACGCTGCGGCCAAGCGGATGAAACGCGCTTTCCGCGATCTCGCCGCCGGCAGCGGCGAGCCGTCGAAATATCGCGCGCTCATGCACGATCTCCGCATAGCGGCGGATATTGGCAGCCGTGGGAACGTTCTCGACCAGCGCCGCGAGATAGCTCATACCGCCGATGTAATCGAGCTTGTTGATCGATCCCAGCGCTTCGGCGACGGTCACCACGTCGGCGGGCTTGTTGTCGCCGATGAGCTGCATGATCGCGTTGTAGAGCAGCCGATGGGCATCGCTGTAAAAATGATCTCCGCTCAGGAAGTCGGCTATCCGGTCGGCGGCGCC
>VBDA01000419.1 GCA_005883655.1 Betaproteobacteria bacterium
TTATTTCGAGGGGAAGAATTGCGTCATTTGGCGGCGTTTTGCGGACGGAAAATATGAGCGCCTTCCGAGCTTGGCCGCGGAATTGGTGCAGTTGAATGTGGATGTCATCGTGGCCGGGACCTCGCTGAGCGTCCAGGCCGCCCATCAAGCGACAGCAACGATTCCCATTGTAATGGTGGCGGTTCCCGATCCGGTCGGCGAGGGTTTTGCAACGAGCCTTTCCCGGCCCGGAGGTAACATCACCGGCCTATCCAGCATCGTGACAGAACTCAGCATCAAGCACCTTGAGCTATTGCGTACTGCGGTGCCCAAATTATCGCGCGTCGCAGTGCTGATCAATCCGCTTAACCCGAGCGATTCCCTGATTCTGGAACAAATTCACGGCCCCGCCTATGCGCGCGGTGTGAAACTCTTCCCGGTTGAAGCAAGCAGCGCGAGCCAGATCGAGGCAGGCTTTGGCGCAATGACCCGCGAACGCACGGAAGCCCTGATCGTGGCAGCGGATTCGTACTTCGATGTGCAGCGTGACCAAATCACAACGCTTGCAGTCAAGAACCGCCTGCCTACGATATTTTCCAGTCGGGAACTGACAGAGGCTGGTGGCCTGATGAGTTATGGACAGGACTTGGCCGAGCATTATCGGCGCGCCGCAATCTATGTGGACAAGATACTAAAAGGCGCAAAGCCGGGCGATCTCCCAATCGAACAGCCAACGGTTCTTGAGCTGGTCATCAACCGGCGGATTGCTAAAGCGCTTGGACTTACCATTCCGCAAGAACTGATCTTGCGCGCTGATAAGGTGATCGAATGAGGCAATGATTACGGTTTTATCTGGCCGCGAATTTCTCCGCTCTTGTAGGCGGCGCTGTGAACGTTGTAATAAAGATTGCCTGCCTTGTAGCTTTCGTACTGTGCATCGGTTAATTTTGCGCCCGCCGGCACCGCCCAGACGTTGTCGGAAATCTTGGTCAAGGGAATGACAATAGAACCAGTCGTGCCCGCAGCGGCCTCATGAATATGCGCTACCGTTGCTGACATCCCGGAAACTGTCACACTGCCGCTGACGGATTTGTCTGCTCCAACAGTGAAGGTGCCGGTTCCCAAAGCAGAGGTCGTCACGGGGGGAATCTCCTGATTCCCGCTAAGCGTGACCGTGACTTCATCGCTTAATACGGAAGCCGCGTATCCCGCGAACAGGACGATGATCGCGCTCACAACGACCCAAAGCTTACGCTCCGCAAATTGCCATACTATCGCCATAGGTATATCTCCATTCGTTACCCTTGAGGGCGGCGCATCTACGGCTTCAACCGGGATATGAGCCCGAACTCCCTGTTCACGGCTATCGTAACATGTTGTTCCCAAGCCATCGTTCGCGGCCGACCCCCAAGTCAAACTTGTGAATTCTATTCTCGCTGGTTAAGACTTGCTCGTATCGAGGTGGCGGCCGCGTTCGCATTTCTCTGACGGGGCGGCCGCGGGAAATCCCGGTTCATCACAGCGCGAGCGATCAACCAATCGATAGAGCGAGGCAGTCGTAGCGATCAAAGCTCGAATCTGGCTTTGCACTCTGCCGCGTATTCTTACGCTAGTTCTCGCTGATGGACCCGGCAGGTCCACCCCGGGCGCTTTCCATCGTTCGATACCAAGCAGACAGAGCAAACGCCCCAAGGAAAAACCATATGGCGAGAGCTGATGCTCCATAAGAAGCGACGAGTAGCGCGGTCGCGGCAGCGATCCCAGTAATCAGAATCGCAAACCCAATGGTGGTCCAGATTAGGCCACGCTTTGATAGGCGCCAACGTTTGGACAAGAGCCGCTGGACTAGTACCACGGCAACGATCTCCGTCGCACGCGTTGATTGTCTGTGCGCCGTCGTGGATCCAGGCCTCGGTCGGGGCGCGGCGGTATCGCTCGCGCAGCGGATTCTGCGTTGCCTCACTGCGGCCGGAACGGATGTTTGTCGATCCAGTGCCTCGCAATGTCCACCCGCCGGCACACCCATACCCTGTCGTGCTTCTCGATGTGGTCGAGGAAGCGTTGCAGCGCCTTGAACCGCCCGGGCCGGCCAAGCAGGCGGCAGTGCATGCCAATCGACATCATCTTCGGCCGCTCCTCGCCCTCGGCGTAGAGCACGTCGAAGGCATCCTTGAGGTAGGCAAAGAAATGATCGCCGGTGTTGAATCCCTGCGGCGCGGCGAAACGCATGTCGTTGGTGTCCAGCGTATAGGGCACGACCAGATGTGGCACGTCGTTCCCGTGAGAAGTCTTTACGACGGTCCAAAACGGCAAGTCGTCTCCATAGTAATCCGCGTCGTAGAGAAAGCCTCCGTGCTCCACCACCAGGCGGCGCGTGTTCGGGCTGTCTCGACCTGTGTACCAGCCGAGCGGCGCCTCGCCGGTCAGGCGCTTTATGATCTCCACGCCGATATTCATATGCTCGCGCTCGGTGGCCTCATCTATGTTCTGGTAGTGGATCCAGCGCCAACCGTGGCAGGCGATCTCATGGCCCAGTTCGAAGAAGGCTGCGGTCACATCGGGGTTGCGTTCCAAGGCCATGGATACCCCGAAGACGGTGAGCGGGAGCTTGCGCTGCTCGAATTCGCGCAGGATGCGCCAGACGCCGGCGCGCGAGCCGTACTCGTAGATCGACTCCATGGAGAGATGGCGGGCCTCGAAGGCCTGGGCGCCGATGATCTCGGATAGAAACTGTTCCGAAGCCTTGTCGCCGTGCAGCACGCAGCTCTCGCCGCCTTCTTCGTAGTTGAGCACAAACTGCACTGCGGTCCGGGCATTGCCTGGCCAGCCGGCGTGCGGAACGTCGCGGCCGTAGCCGATCAGGTCGCGGGGGTAGGATGGCGCGGCCGTCATGGCTTGCTCCTCGCAATCGTGTGGACGCTTCTTGAACTCACATCGTTGCCTTGTCAGGGTGCGCGCAAGAAATCGTAAACCGTCCCGGCGACGACATGCGTCGCCCGGCGCAGGTCCTCGAGCAACAGGTTTTCGTCTGGTCGTTTCGCATTCGATTCGGCGATGGTGCGCGGACCCGCGCCATACATCACGATCGGCACGCCGTGCTCGCCGTACAGCCGCGCATCCGAGTACAGCGGCACCCCAACCGCCGGAATGTCCTCGCCGAACGCGCGCCGCGCGTGTCGGCGTATCGCCTCGACCAGCCTTTCATGCCCCGGGAGCGGTTTCAGCGAGTTCGCGAGCAGCAGGCGCTTGATCTCGACGCGGATCCCTTCGTGGGTCGCCGCGACGGACTCGATCAATGCGCGTACGCGGGCTTCCACCACGCTGGGATCCTCTTCGGGCGTCATGCGCCGGTCCATACGAAATGTAAGCCGGTCCGGGACCACATTGGTATTGATGCCGCCGTTGAGGAGGCCAACGATCATGGTCGGATGGTCGATGCCCTTCACCTGCGACTTCCGGGATTTCAACGCGTCGGCTTCGGCATAGATTGCGTTCAGGATGGCGACGCCGGCGCGGAAGGCGTCGCGACCGGTCTCCGGCATGGCACCGTGTCCCGACTTGCCGTGGACGGTCACCTCGAGCTGCAGGCACCCGTTGTGCGCCGTCACGACGGCGTAGCTGAAGCTCGCGGCGATCGCAAAGTCGGGCCGCGTGAGCTTGCGCTCGAGAAGCCACCCCGGCCCGGCCAGGCCCCCCAATTCCTCGTCGTACGTGAAATGGAGCTCCACGACTCCGTTAAGCGCGGCGCCACTGGCACCCTGCGCGCGCAGTGCGGCGAGCGCATAAGTGTACGTCGCAATGTCCGACTTCGAAACGGCGACACCGCGGCCGTACATGCGGCCATCCTCTATGACGCCCCCGTAGGGCGGCTTGGTCCACCCCTCGCCAGGAGGCACGACATCGCCGTGCGCGTTTAGCGCGACCGTCGGCACGCCTGACCCAAAGCGCTGACGCACGATCTCGAAGAAAATCTTCGGGCACGGGATGACGCTCGACCTCGAAGCTCATGGCTGTCAATAGTGCAGCCGCTTTCTCGGCCGCCGGTGCATTGTCGCCGGGTGGCGTGTCCGACGGCACTTTAACGATCTCGCGCAGGAACTCGATCTGCTCAGGATGGTGGGCGTCGATCCAACGCCCGATGTCTTCGTAAGCACCCGCCTGCGGCGCAGTTTGCGCATTCATTTCAGGACCTCGCGTTGAGGGGTCTGAAGTTTTCGATGAAGCGCAGGAATACTCGCGCGCTGGTGTCGACGTCCTCGAGCGTGATCGCTTCCGCCGGGTTATGGCTGATGCCGCCCTTGCAGCGCACGAACAGCATGCCGATATCGGTCAGATCGACGAGCGCCATGCCATCGTGACCGGCTCCGCTCGAGAGTTCGCGCACCGGCAATCGTTGCGCGGCAATCGCTTGGCCGATTTGCTCCATCAGCCACGGCGCACAGGCGGCCGTCTTGCCTTCGTGCGTGGGGTTGATTTTCAGCGCGACCTTGCGACGCGTGCAGATCGCTTGCATCGCCTGCTCGACGTCCGCTACCGCGGCGAGCCGCTCGGCATCGCGCGGCGAGCGGATGTCGAGGGTGAACAACACCTTGCCGGGAATGACGTTGGTCGCCCCGGGAAGCGTTTCTAGCTCGCCCACGGTACCCACCAGATCCGGAACGCTGGCACAGCGCCGCTCGATCGCCAGCACGCACTCAGCGGCGGCGGCAAGCGCATCCTGGCGCAGATTCATCGGCACCGTGCCGGCATGGCCGGCCATGCCGTCGATTTCGATCAGAAAGCGGTTGGCGCCATTGATGGCAGTCACGACCCCGACCGAGAGGCCTTCTGCCTCCAGCACCGGGCCCTGTTCGATGTGCAGCTCTGCGTACGCCAGCACGTCGTCACGCTTGTGCGCGGCGCACGAGATCTGCGCCGGATCGAGGCCGAAATCCGTCAGCGCTTGCCGCATGCTGACATCCTCGTGGTCGATCTTCTCCAGCAGTGTCGGGTCGAACGTCCCGGCAACCGCACGGCTACCCAGCAACGTGCAGCCAAAGCGAACGCCCTCCTCGTCGGCGAAGCCCAGCACTTCGATGGCGAAGGGCAGGCGCTTGCCTTGCTTGTTGAGCGCATGCACGCATTCAATCGCGGCGACGACGCCGAGCATGCCGTCGTATTTGCCGGCATCGCGTACCGTGTCGAGATGCGAGCCGAGCACGAGGCACGGCGACCCGGGTCGGTCGCCCTCATAACGGCCGACGCAGTTGCCGATCTCATCGAGCTTGGCAGTCATGCCGGCATCGCGCATCCAGCCCAGCACGAGGTCGCTGGCGGCACGCTGTTCTTGCTCGGAGCAGCGGGCCAGTGCCTCACAGTGCTCCCAGATCCGCAGTGCGGAGGGAAGTATGTTGTCGCCCATCGAACGCTCCTTCCTTGCGTTGGGTAAGGGCCGCCGGCGCCCGGTCCGGACCCACCGGCCTCCAATGATTACGCGTGCCGAATTGCGCGAACGGCTATGCTGCCGCCTTGGCGGGCAGAGCGCCCGGCCCAGCCTCCACGTGCTCGTCGAGGTCGACCACTACTTTTCCGTCGAGGACGCGACGCGCCTGCGTCTTGTCGATGTCCTTCTCCCAGACGGCGACGACGATGGTGGCCACGCAGTTGCCGATCAGATTGCCCAGCGCGCGCGCGATGCCCATGAACCAGTCCACCGACAGCACCAGCACCAGCCCGATCGCCGGGATGGCCGGTATCGCAGTCAGCGTGGCCGCCAGGATCACGATAGCGGAGCCGGGCACGCCGTGCGCGCCCTTGGAGGTGATCAGCGCCACCGCCAGGATCGTCAGCAGATCGACCGTCGATAGCGGGGTGTTGGTCGCCTGCGCGATGAATACGGCGGCCAGTGTGAGGTAGATCGAGAAGGCGTCGAGGTTGAACGAATAGCCGGTCGGAATGACCAGGCCCACCGTGGAGTCCTTGATGCCCATGCGCTCCAGCTTGCGCATGATCTGCGGCAGCACGCTGTCCGACGAGGCAGTACCGGCCACAATCATCAGCTCCTCGCGCAGGTAGCGGATGAGCTTGAAGATGTTGAACCCGGCCAGCCGCAGAATGGCCCCGAGAATCACGACTACGAAAATGGTCACCGTCAGATAGAACAAGGCCACGAGGAAACCCAACTGCTGTAGCGACCCGATCCCGTACTTCCCCACCGTGAATGCGATCGCACCCAGCACGCCCAGCGGCGCCAGCTTGACGACGAAGAACATCATCTTGAAGAAAACGTGCGATGCCTGCTCGATGATCGACAGAAACGGTTTGCCCGCGTTGCCGAGCAACGCCAGCGCGCAGCCGAACCCAACCGAAACGAGCAGCACCTGTAGGACATCGCCGCCCGCGAAGGCATTGACGAACGTTGTCGGAATAAGCTTCATCAGGAACTCGACTGTTCCCTCGCTCTTCACCTGCGACGCGCGGTCCACGTACGAGCTCAACGCTCCGGCATCCAGCGATTTCGGGTCGATGTTCATACCGGCGCCGGGATGGAAGAAGTAAGCCAGCGCGATGCCCAACACCAGCGCGATTGTCGTGACCACTTCGAAGTAGATCACCGCCTTGAGCCCGACTCGACCGACCTTCTTGAGGTCGCCTGCACCCGCGATCCCCAGCACGACGACGCAAAACACGATCGGCGTGATAAGCACCTTGATAAGTTTGATGAACGCATCGCCGAGCGGCTTCAGGCTTGCGCCGAATTGGGGATAGAGCACGCCGACCACGATACCGACGACGAGCGCGATGACGACCTGACCGAATAGTGACTTGAAGAACTTGGGCATTTTTGCCTCCTCGAAAGAACGTTTTGTGAACTCGTTGAGCGGTTCGTTTACATTATCTTCGCCACGGCGGTGGCGAGGCACGTCGCGGCGGCGCGGTCGGGAACGTCGTTGCGCTTCGGGCGAGCAGCTCCGGACGGCTCTGACGACAGACGCAGCAGAGCCGCCTGAGACCTTGTTTGCCGTCACCACATAATATGTCAAAACTCTCATTCATTAGAACGAGGTGCCCGCCCGCCGAATTTCCGACTGCACCGCTCCCGAGAAGACTATTCGCCCTAAGTAATTGCGTCAGCGGGCCATTGAGCGTATGTCTCGCTTTTCTTGACAGGCTTTTCTACCGGCGCATAGACTCAACTGATCTATTGCCGAATCATAAAGAGCATGGCTTTATAGGAGACAGCAAAATGAGCACTCCAAACGCGTCGCCTTCGCTGTACAACGAGGACTTGGCACCTGCCAAGGTCCGCAACTGGGGCGCATTCAGCATTTTCAACGTGTGGACCTCGGATGTTCACAGTCTCTGGGGATACTACTTGGCGGCCAGCCTGTTTTTGCTGTGCGGCAGTTTTCTAAACTTCATACTCGCCATAGGACTTGGCTCGCTGGTCATCTATTTTCTGATGACCCTTGTTGGAAAGGCGGGCGTGCGAACTGGCGTTCCCTATCCTGTGCTGGCACGCGCATCGTTTGGTATTTGGGGGGCTAACGTACCTGCGCTGGTCAGAGCCATCGTGGCTTGTTTCTGGTACGGCGCTCAAACCAGTGCCGCCTCAGGCGCGATTGTGGCGCTGCTGATTCGCACCGAAAGCATGATGGAATTTCACAAGAGTACCCACTTTCTGGGCCACTCCGGGCTGGAGGTCATCTGCTTCGTCATCGTTTGGGCGCTACAGCTACTGATCATTCAGCGCGGCATGGAAACAGTCCGCAAATTTCAGGACTGGGCCGGTCCCGCGGTCTGGATAATGATGCTTATTCTGGCCATTGGCCTGTGCGTAAAGGCCGGCGGGTTTTCTTTCAGCAGCGAGATCCCGCAGGCTGTCTTGATGGAGAAAACCAAGGACGCAGGCGTACCTGGCGTGCCGGGATCGTTTACCTCGCTGATGGCAGTGGCCGCGATCTGGATAACCTATTTTTCTGCGCTGTACCTGAACTTCTGTGACTTCTCGCGCTATGCGACAAACGAAGCCGCAGTGAAGAAAGGAAACATCTGGGGCTTGCCTATCAACCTCATTCTGTTTTCGCTTGTTGCCGGGATAACCACCATTGCAGCCTTCAACGTTTATGGCGAAGTGCTGCTGCATCCGGACCAGATTTCGGCGAAGTTCGATAGCTGGTTCCTGGCATTGCTCGCTGCAGTGACCTTCGCCGTCGCCACGCTAGGCATCAACGTGGTGGCCAATTTCGTATCGCCGGCGTTCGATTTTTCCAACGTATTTCCCAAGTACATCGACTTCAAGAAGGGGGGATACATCGCGGCCCTGATCGCATTGGTGCTCTATCCGTTTGCACCATGGGAAGGCAATGCGGCGTCCTTTGTCGGGGCCATCGGCGCCACCATGGGGCCGATCTTCGGCGTGATGATGGTGGACTATTACCTGATCAGGAAGGGCATCCTGAACGTCGATGCCTTGTACCAGGAAAACGGCGAATACCGCTTCCAGGAGGGTTGGCATGTCTCGGCTTTCATCGCCGCCGGCATCGGCGCGCTTTTCTCCAGCATCCTGCCGAACTTTACCAATCTGCTGCCGTCCTGGTGGGGCGTATACGGCTGGTTCTTCGGTGTGGGAATCGCGGGCGCAATCTACTTTCTACTTCAATCGGCCTTCGCTGGGGCGAAACAGAAAGCGGCCTGAAGGCAGGCGCTGCTACACGGCGCCAGCCACGCGCTTGACGAGT
>VBDA01000420.1 GCA_005883655.1 Betaproteobacteria bacterium
GCGTGAAGCTGTCGCGATTCGCCGCGGGATTGTCGAGGTAGCCCATGTGCACCGAGGGGCCGACCGCCGCGATCTCGCCCACCTCGCCGAAGGGCACGTCATTGCCGTCGTCGTCGATCATGCGCAGACCCATCGAGTCCACGCAGCGTCCCACGGTGCCGTTGACCTTGAGCGGGTCGTCAGTGAGACGGGTGAAGGAGTGGAAACCTGTTTCGAGC